>CAMCZE010000001.1 GCA_945885655.1 Bacteriovorax stolpii
AACAAATAAATCCACATATTACACCTTCCAACGGAACTGGATGGTTTCCCAATTATGGCATTGTGGACAACGCCAAAAAATTTCATCTGAATTATATCCACACTGAGAGCAGTAATGTCTGGTAAGTGAACTATGAAGATTTTCTAAAAGACCCTTCGTATGAAACAGTGCTTCCTCAACCTTACCTACTTCAATAAGAATTTTTATGTATTCCACTTTCAGCACGTCACTTTGGCCATGAGTCTTCATCCAACCATCTAAGAGATCAAAAGCATCACCCGTTTTATGAAGATCTTTTAATAAACGGATCTTAGATAAAACGACTGACGGTGAACTCATAAGATCGTTATCATTGAGAGCTAAAAAATAATCTTTAAGCTGATGCAACCGACTCATATATTCATCTTTCTGCGGAAGTTTATTATTAAACACTTCCAAAGAAACAAAAATAAACGTGGCATACATTGGATGTTCTTTTAAAAGCTCTAACAGCACGCCGTCGGCATCTTCCATATTGCCTTGAACTAAAAACAGACGAAGCCTTAAGATTTTTGCCGAAACAGAAGGTGCAAAACGAAAAGCATCCTCAAGTTCTTCAGCACAGGCCTTGAACTGGCCTTGTTCAAAAAGTGTCTTGGCCTTCTGAACAAGAATGTGAGAAATGGTTTCAGATTGATTTTCCTGACCAACTTTAGAAAGCATGATGCGGTAGTTGTAGGCCTGATCCCAATCTTCAATGTCTTCATAGATTCGACATAATGAATGAATCACATCTTTCTGATCACGATTGATCTTTAAAACATCTTTATAGGTTTCAATCGCCTTATCGATGAAACCACCTTTATCAAAATCTAAGGCCAGCTCTTTTAGGGCCTGAAGACGGGTTGATTCAGAGATATTCTCGCGTGCAATAAGAGAACGGTGGATAGAGATGGCCTTTTCAATCTCTCCGTTTGAGCGAAAAAGACCGCCTAAAGCAAAATATGTTTCAATCGTTTCTCGATTAAGATCAACCGCATTCAAAAACTCTTTGATCGCTAAGTCTTTATTACCTTCAATAAGGTACTGAGTAGCGTTTAAAAAGATGCGAGACTGTGCCTCAAAAATAGAATTACGATATTTTTTAGAAAGTTTAACGGCCTTGTCACGCTCAATGACGTAATGGTACAGCAGAATCAAAGTAATCACTACCGCAACAACTGTTAAAGCATGATTCTTCCCCCACTCTAAAAGAAAAGCGTAATCCATTTATTTCCTAGGGCCGATAAAGATAAGCAGGGCTCGTTTTAGCGGAAACCTTATCTTTAATGAAGCTCAATGTGTCTTCTGTTTCTTGAAGAATATCAGTGATAGAAAATTTCTTGCGGGCAGGCTTCATATATCTTAAAGAAAACTTACCCTTGAGTTTAAGCTCTTTGTGAATTGCACGGCCCGCTTGCCATAAACTTCCCACCTCATCCACAAGGCCCAACTCTTTGGCCTCAAGACCATGAAATATCTGCCCTTGGGCCAATTCGGTAATGTCTTTTTTAAGACGCTTCCCTCGAACGGCCATGATATCGTCCATAAACTGTTTGTGAGTTCCTGCCAAAAGACTTGTTAGAAATTGTCTTTCTTCATCAGCCATGGCCCGACCAGGATTTCCAATATCTTTGTAACGTCCGGCCTTGATCGTTTCTTGTTTAAACTTACCCCATTTAAAAAGTTCCGATAAATCCATCATCTGCATGATCACGCCAATTGATCCAGTTAGAGTTCCAGCATTGGCATAAATTTTTCGAGTTGCTGCACCAATATAATAACCACCACTGGCGGCCACAGAACCAAAACTTGAATAAATTGGTTTGTTTTTGTCGATTCGTCTTACCTCTTCATAAATCTCTTGAGTGGGGGCCACAGCACCCCCCGGAGAATCAATACGAAGAATGATGGCCTTGATATCCTTATCCTCTTCAGCTTCAAGAAGCATCTCCACAACTTTTTTAGATTCTTTGATCTCGCCTTCAAGAGGGATCACAGCAATGGGTGAATTTTTTGAATCTAACAACCCACCGCCCAAACTTGTAGCTTGTTTCATTTGGGAGACAGTATAAAAGGCAAACATAATGAAAATAAAAAACAGGACAGTCACAAGAATAAAAATTCCGACTATGCCTTTAGATCGTTCACGGCTCACAAGGACTCCTTCCATAAGATTCCAGAGCCTTAAGTATAACTATATAAGAATTAAAAAGGAAAGTTTAAGTCTTCAATTAAAATGAATGGTTCATCCCTCTACAAACTTGTTCCATTTGACCGATTTCTCCCAAAACTCGTTTATTGGGACCTAACAAACTACTACGTTTAAGTCGGTCATATTCTTTTGTATAGGTTTTTGAAACTGGATCGTTCTCTATTACGATGAGCGTTTCGTCATTGGTGTCATTGGCCGCTGCTGACCAATTCTGAGATCCCATGATGACTGTTTTGTTATCAATGACAGCAAATTTATGATGAAGAACATCACCCTTCGGAAGAAATGGCATCCCAGCTTCAGTTGCAGGATGCTTCCACACACGATTATCAGCTTCCAGGGTGCATTTTGAATTTAACATTTCAAGACCTAACATATCTAAGATCTCGGAGTAGTTTCGATAAACAAATTTTGCCTCAACTAAAAAATCCAGGACCACACCATCATCATTCTTTTTTTCAAGCTCATTACCGATTTTTTGATCAGAATAAACAAATAAGGCAGATTTAACCGAAGTTTCGGCCCGATGAAGATGCTGAGCAATGAGTCCGTTTACTGTTTGATCCCAACTATAGCGGGCAGATGTTGGTGAGAACTGAACTGTTATTGTCGTTGAGCCGACTTTAATTGTTTGGGGGCCTCGATAAGTTTTATTTGTCCCAAAATTTCCACGCTTTCCATTGCCCCAGAGTTGTTGAAATTCTCCATTAAAATGTTTGGCCAGCGAAGCTGACTTAACCACCATCAATGAATTGGGATTTCCACGAGAAGAGGAGGCCAACATATCTCCATGAACACAACTCATTGTGAAATTAGCACTACTTACTAAAGTCACTTTTTCATCGATGACCATAAACTTATGATGCATAAGACCCGAACCACGGGAATCATCATAGGTATCATCTATGATGGGCACACCTGCATCACGAAGCATATATATGGCATCACGGCCCATAAGTTCTGATTTTTCAAATGTTCCATTTTGGTTTACATCAACAAAAGCTATAAGTTCGCTTAGTTTTGAAGCTTCATACTCATTATCAATTTTTTTGTCTTCTTGCTCAGTAACGCTGAAATTATAATCGTGCTCAAGCACCACCCTTACATCTAAACCTGCTCTTTTTTTTGTGATCAGTGCCTGGGCAATTTGTGGTAAACGAAACTCTTGCACGGCAACAAACACACTCGTTTTGGCCGCATTTATATTCTCAACAATGACTTCTTCCAGATTATCTCCAGATCGGGTGATATTCCGATAAGGTTCCGTATATGAAGAATTAGGATTGTGATTGAAATAGGAAGTAACATTCCCAAAACTTGGGGCAGAAACAAGGACCAGAACAAGAGCAAGGGTTCGAGTAAAAACCATCTCTATGCGCCTTTATTAAATCACCTAATACCTGACTTTAATATTACTAATAACTCCAACCTTGTCATTGAACAAATTCTTACATCTTTATCTAGAAAATAAGCTATGTTGTTGATACTACGATGGCTTTAAGACTCATATCTTAAAATGATGCTCAAAAGTGTTTTTTCGACCATCTTTTGCCTTATTATAATTTGAAAGGTTAACTGATCGATTTTTTTTAGGATTTCTTAAAAAATAGTTAAGAAGCTCAAGGTAGGTCATGGCTCATGAAAATTCTAGTTCTCGCTTCAGATAATCCCTCTCCACCAATAAATGGAACAAGAATACGAAATTTTCATCTCTGGCCTATTCTTAAAGCTCAGGGGCATGAAGTGAAACTCCTTTGTCTTACGAAAAATCCTCAAGACCTAAATCATCACTCCGATGACAAAGAATTTTTTCTTTTTACACGGAAGAACATCTTTAAAAGAATTTATATGAGACTGCTACACTCCTATCACGAGTGGCCGGTATCAGATGATTTAACAAGAAGAGTTCAATCTCTTGTTTCCGAATGGCAACCTGACATTATACATGCTGAAGAATTTCGAATGGGCCAATACATACCTCGTAAGAATACACTTTCAGCTCAAACTTTAACTTCAGTTTGCGCACACAATGTCGAAAGTCAGCTCATTAAAAAGACTTTGGCCGCCCCTTTTCCATATGCCATTAAGTTTTTTAATCGTATCTACCAAATCACTTTAAAAAGGGCCGAACGAAAAGTTTTTCATAATGTCGACCTACGACTTACTTACTCTGAGGTCGATAAGAATATCTATGCTTCTCTTTATCCAAAACTTACCTGGGTAAGTTCATCCAATGGAGTTCCTCTCATTAATTTAAATGAAAGCGACTTAAAAACTCTGTGCACAAATAACATTCTATTTTTGGGTTCTCTTAACTATTTACCGAACATCGAAGGTCTTTATTGGTTTTTGGATCATATCTATCCCAACGTTAAACAAAATTGCAAACTCACTGTAGCGGGTTCAAATCCTCCTGAAAAAGTGAAAATAAGACTTAAAACAGAAGATGTGGAATTGATCGATACCCCTCTTGAACTAGGCCCTGTTTATCTGGAAAATGGCCTCCTTATAGTGCCGTTACTTAATGGTTCCGGAACCCGTGGAAAAATTCTTGAATCATTGATGTATGCCAGACCGGTGCTAACGACGAGTCTTGGAGTAGAAGGTTTGCAAATAAATGCTGGGCAAGGAATCATCGTTGGTGATGGAATTGAAGGATATACTTCTGCTCTCAAAGATTGGTTAAATCTTAATTCTCAAGAACGACAAAAAATGGCCATGGCAGGAAGAGATCTCATTTTGAAAAAATATACTTGGCATCATGTGGCCTCGGATCTCATTAAATATTGGGAGAAAGGAGTTATGTCGAAGAGGACTCTTCAGCAGACAAAAAATTAAGCATTTTTGCCTTCATCGTGGAAAGATTCTGTTTTAAATCTTTATGAGAATTACCGTTAAGCACTCTATTAAATTTTAACACCGAAGCCTCAATTTGCCAAAAGCCATCAAGTATTTCAACGTTTGTAGCAGAAGCTTCATCTTTGGGTAATGTATCCTGGACGTGCTGTTTTTGCAGACCTATTATGTGTTTATACAGTTTAGAATCAAATTTAATCTTAGGTATAATCAATTGTTTTTTTTCTGCCATGAACTTTAAATGCAACCACCATTTAACATATTCTTTATAAGTCGAAGACATATTCGAATTCTCTTTTAAGATTTGTAAGACAGGTAATGCTTCATAAACAACCGTCTCATAAATCTCAAATTCTTCGGAGTTCATTGGCCCTAACTCTCCACCTTTTAAAATTCTTATCGATAACTTTAAAATAACATCCGGAAGTTCTTGGCCTGATTGTTTAAAAAAGATGAGACAACTTTTATGGATCGCCGAAAAATCGCTTAAGGGAAGTTCCGAACCTCGTCCAATTATGATACTAGGGGTTGAAGCAATATCGGCCAAGGCCTTCAAATAAAGATTATCTGTCACGACAATGGCACAATGGCCAATAAGATAAAGCTGGCCTTTATTTTGACATTTAACGAAATTAACTTCTCCGGAATTTAAATCTTTGAAGTAACTTAAAATTTGGCTTTCACCCTCAGGGTCCATGCTAAAAAAAAGAGGCATGAGATGAGGATCATTATCAAATTTTTTATACAGCTCGGCCAAAAAACCAAAATCGGTGACATTTTCGTTTTCTTTCATGTCAGCATCAATAAGTACTATTTGTCTTTTTCCGCTTTTTTTGAAAAGACTTTCCATTTTTAAATTAAATTCACGATCCAATTTTTCTTCAAAATGAGATTTAACAGGAAGCTCATAATAAATACCTGCGATATCTTTGTATAAATAGAGAAAATGGAAATAATTTTCATGCTGATCAGGGACATTCATGAGTAACAAAGAAGAAAGATTTGAATACTCAATGGTGGGATCATCAGCTTTAGAATATGGCCCTGAAATCGTTTTATAGTTTAAAAAGCATGTATAGATTGTGCCTAAGAGATTTGAGGACAAGTTCACAACTAAATCCCATTTTACGTCAATGAAGGGCCCTAAATAGTTCCTCATCTTTTCTTCTATTTCCTCATTACTTAGACCTATTGTAGTTGAGAAAAATACGTCAACATCTAACAGAAGTACCTTTTCAAAAACTTCTACTGTATGAAAAAGTTCATTGGCGGCAGAGACAACGATTGATATTTGAGCAGAAGGGTATTTTTTTTTAAGTAACGCCCCTACGGTCGCAGAATAGGCACTTCGATGAGGGGGGTCAATATTAATAATGAGAATTCTTTTCATTTTTTTTGATCATTAATTAAGGAAACTTAAAGAAATTATTATTTAATTTATTATACAATAATAAGTTAGTTATAAAAAAATAATTTGATTGTTATTTTTCCTGATTCACCTAAACTGATATCTATGGCCGTCTTAGATAGATTAATCCTTTTTTTTAATCACTGTTTTGTGCAATTCAATCAGACAAAGTTTATTGTTTATTGTTTATTGATCTTTATAAGCTCACTTACGTTTTATTATTTGTTAATGTTATTCAAAACGAGCTGGTATGACCGAATTCCCAAGGTTATGCGACCATACATTCTCCTAAACGCTGAAAAATCTGACACTCATGCCTTACAAATTGGTGGAATACCCTTCTCAATCATCTCTATGGTGGCCATCGCACTTCTTTTTTATTGGTTTCCATATCTTATCAATCCACAACAAAAAGATATTTTGCTCTATTCCATCTTTAGCTGGATAGGTAACCTTGCGTACGGGTATATAGATGACTTGTATGAAATAAGACCCATCGTAAAACTAACTTTTCAGATTTTTTTAATTTCTGTTTTTAGTGTTTTTGCATCACAGATAGTCTACCCAGAGCAGGCAGCCTTTGCTTTTGTCGGTTTAGTATTTCTTTCCGTGGCGATCCTAAATGGATCAAATCTCATTGATGGTTTGGATACACTTTCTTATAAAGTTTCCTCCGTTATCTATTTGGCCTATATCATTCTCGCAGCTCCGGTTGTTAATCTTCCGACACTTTTCATAGCATTGGCCTGTTTTCTGATCATGAGTGGTTTTTACTTTTTTAATAAAGAACCATCTAAGATTCATCTCGGAGAGGTCGGAGTAAGCTGTTTGGGATTCTCATACATTATTTTGGCCGTGCTAACTTTTTTGGATTATAGAAAGATAAATCCTCCCTTCTCAGCGCTAACCAAGGCCTTGTTGCCATGTGTGATTTTGTATGTTGAGATCTTTGTTAGTTTCTCCAGAAGAATATTAAACGGAAAATCTCCTTTTAAGGGTGACCGTAATCATATTCATCACATTCTCAACAACAGTTATCGTTTTTCAGCTTCTAACGCATCTTCTATCGTGGCCTTCTCATATTTTATTTTTATCATCACTGCCTTGTATCTGATGGATCGTTTCTCTTCTATCTTTTCTTTTTTCATACTCACTGGATTTTCTCTGATTTGGTCACTTGGCCTAGGTTGGAGAGAGTGGTTTAAAAACGACATTCAGGTCAATATTATGGATGGTCTTCTCGTTAAAAAAGACATCCGTATGATTTCATATGACAGCCTTGCCGATTTTAAAATTACAGTGAATAAGGTAGTTAAAAATGAGCAAAAAAAAGATAATTCATTTTAGTTAATTGATTTGCCAAAATTTCCTAAGACCATCTGGCCATCTCTCTAGATTTATCCCAAACTGAGACATCGTCGTAAAAATAATTCTTTCGTACCCAAAGCCGACACATCCCGTAGTGGCCTGCACCTGTGTTGATAATTTCATGTTAAAAGGTGCTGAAAAATGTTTTCCATGATTATTTAAAGATCCAACGGCCACATAATTTCCACTGATGGGATTTAAAATTTTTATTTCAACTTTCGATTGTTCTGCAAACTGAAAAAACTGAAGTGATTTGATCGAATTAGCAAAAAATGGGTCACTTGCAGTCATAATCTTAGAATTAAGTTGTGCGAGTTCGAGGTAATCTTCAAACCATTTCTGGCATTTCTCTAGACGGCCCGTAACATACTGTTTATCTCCAAAGAAAATAAACTCCCTCATCGAAAATTCATGTAATCGTTCAAGAGTCGTAATATTTTTCTCTTCATTTCGAAAAGCTTTTCCAAAAACAGTCAATGTCTTAAAGTCTTCTGGTGCTAAAACTTTGTTTTCGAAAAGCTGGTAACTATTAAGACAAATTGCCGAGCGGCACATCCCTTTTGGTGAACAAAGATGTTCCTGAAAATCGATATTTTTATCTTTCATTTTATGGGAAAATTCAGAAATCGAGTCGAGATCACTTTTAAGAAGAGAAATGAAGTTTGCAAATTGAGGCGTTTTTTGAAAAAAATTAATTTTCTTAAGGGTCTCAATCGTTGTCACAATAGGAAGAACAACTTCTTGCGCCTCAAACTCTTTTGAAAACTCAAATAACTTTTGATCTAAAACTCTATAAAGTTTTAGAAATTGACCTGAAAGTGCATAATGTCCTGGAGAAACCTCAACAAGATCCCCCCTTTTTAATAATTCAGGGTAAATGTCCCCATTATTAGGGAAGGTACGATTCGATTTATCAAGAAGAGTATGAACCATTTCTCCATCTCTGCTGGGTTTGGCCATATCAATGAGCTTTTCCAGTTTTTGATTCACATCAGAAAATTCTCCAGTCTCAGTTAACGTTATTTGGATGGTGCCTTTAACTTCATCTATGTGAAACGCCTTGATCTTCTCACTCAGAAATGGAAGGTTATTCTGCAAAGCTTCCTTAGAATGTTGCTCAATTTTATAAGGTACATTCACTTCATATTTTTTTTCATTAGACATGGTTTAACTCCCGCAAAACACAATCTTCAACTATAATTATTATATAAATTATAACCTTTAAAAAGAATCTCTCAAAGAGCAATCAGCATGTATAAAGTCTTCCTTGTCATTATCTTTATCGTTTTGGGATTTACTTCATTTGCCATAAGAATGTTGTCTAAAAATCAGTTCCCTAACTATCTCTACATGGACTCATTAAATCTCGATCACCACGCCTTATCACAAAGTGGTCATGAGCAAAATAAACTTATTTTTCTAGGAAGCTCTGGAGTTGCCGGGAGTAATGTTCCTTTGTTTTCTACTGTCTCCGATTTTTTTAATATTCATCAGAAAAAATATGAGTCTTATAACCTTGCCACTCTGCAGGGAACAATGCCTGAGGTTTTGGTTTATTTTAAACAATCTCTCAACTATTCACCAAGTGCTGTCGTCCTAGGTTTGTCACCTGACACACTTCCCAAATTTTCCGTTTCTCCAGTCTCGGCCATTAATTTATCTTTTATCCAAGAAGACTTAGACCCGGAACTTACAACTTTCATCAAAGAGGAGTCCCGAAAAAAACTCTACTTAAACGAGTTAACAGAAAAATTCTGGCCCCACTATCCTCCCCCTTTTCAACTCATTAAGCTGAAGAGCGCCCTCTATGAACTACGCGAAAGTCTTTATGGACCTTTAAGTAACAAAAATTTTACTGGGGCCCTACAACATAAATTGACTATGCCTGATGCTAACCACTTACAAATAAAAATAGTTTTACAAATAGCAAAAACATGTCAAAAAAACGGGATTCCTTTTTTTATTTATTTTGAGCCAATGTTTGGTGCAGAAAAAGTTTATGGTCAGAATTTGAAGAAATATCAAGATCGCTTAAAAGAAATTTTAACTCAGCACCAAGTCGTGTCATTTGATTATACCAATCTCATCCAAGAAAAATCTCTTTTTTCTGACTACATACATTTAAAACCTAAAGGGTATGAACGGCTCGCTATCAAACTGTCTCAAGATCTAGAAGGAAACATGCCATGATCTCCTTCCAAAGCCATACTTATTACATATTTTCACTCATTGCCTTTTGTCTTTTTCAACTCATTCGAAAAAAAGATAAAAGCACACTCTTGTTTTTTATCAATCTTCTTTTTATTGGACTTTTTTTTTATTTTAGCAAAAAAAATCTTCTCATTCTTTTAACCTACGTAAGTTTAAGTTACCTATCTATCTTTTTCAGTAGCAAACTCACATCAAAAAAAGTCTTCATTTTTTTTCAAATAACACTCTCCCTGATCTTTTTATCTTTTTATAAGTATGACATTCTGAGAGATCCAATTTTGAGTCTTTTCCCAAATCTCCAGAATCTCACAGGGGTTATTGGTTTTGCAGGATTATCTTTCCTCAGTTTTAGGTCTCTGAGTGTTATGTTTGATACTCTCTATGGGTCTAGAAAAAAACCTCTTAATTTTATTCACTACACTAATTTTCTCCTTTTTTTTCCTTGTTATCTTTCAGGCCCTTTGGATCGTTATGACCGTTTTGTAGGTGATCTAGAGAATACAGACACTCTAGACTCTCAAAGAATTTATCAAGGATTATCCAGAATCGTTTTGGGTGCATTTAAAAAGGGAATACTTGCTGACATGCTCTATGACTTCTCATCAGATTCCATGAGTTTGATCGACATGCAATCGATGTCAGTATCAAAAATTCTTCTATCTCATTACGTTTATGTTTTTGTCCTTTATTTTGACTTCTCTGGTTATAGCGACATTGCCATTGGTATCAGTAACCTTTTAGGGGTAAAAACTCCCGAGAATTTCAATAAACCTTACTTACAAAGGAATTTGCAAAACTTTTGGAATTCATGGCACATCAGTTTCCTTCACTGGTTAAGAGACTATATCTATATCCCCCTACAAAAAAAGATGATCCAGAAAGGTTTTAAAAACTTCGTTGCCATTGCTTGTTTTTCTTATTTTACTGTTTTTATCATTGCCGGAATATGGCATGGAGGAACTCTACAATATTTTTTATATGGAGTTACTCATGGATTGGGACTGACTGTTTATCTTGTCTATAAAAAAATATTAGAAAAGAAACTCACACCTAGTCTTTTAAAATGGTACCGAAATAGTTCTCTTATAAAAGTTATGGCAACACTATTCACGCTTCATTACTTTTACCTAAGTTTGTTTTTTTTCATCCACAAGATGGAGCTTTTTTCTATTATCTGGAATAAATTATGAATACTAAATACCAAGAGATGATAAAATTTGTAATATTACTCATTATGATCATGATCCTGATTTTTGTCGGAGATCATCAACATGGTTTTCAGTATGAATTTTAAAGGATACATATGGATAAAAATCTAAAGATTATTCAAGACACTTTTGCAACAGTATTTGGTGTTTCTCCATCAGATATCACCCTTGAAACCAGTATTGAAAACTTTAATGACTGGGATTCCATGAGACACCTAGAAATCATCACAAGTATTGAGGCCGCTTTCGGCATTCAATTCAATATGGGTGAAATCATCCATTTGAACTCTGTGGAAAAGATCCTTCAAACAATCCCCAGAACCTAAATGAGATCAAAAAAAGACCAAAACAGGATCTATTTTCGTCCTCGGCATTAAGCCGGCCGTACTGCTAATGACTCTGATGTAAAATGATCTTAATACAGGATATAGACTGAGTTTCCCTTAAAGCGATCATTGCGTTTCATAAAAAAGCTTATAAAATAATCTTAGTTATTCTTTTCATTTTACCAGGGACAATGAGCTTGAAAGTTCTCTTCACCACATATTCAACTGCTTTTCAAAATCCAGGAGGAGGGGAAATAGTTTTATTAAAAACTCGTCAGGCCCTTCAGGAAAATGGAATAACTGTTGACCTATTTGATCCGTGGAACTCTAAGATTAAGAACTACGATATCGTACATGACTTTTCCTTACATAGCTGGAGGCAGTGGAGTGCTTTTAAGGCCTATGGCCCCAAACTAGCTGTCACACCTGTGGCCTGGCCTCATGTAAAGTTTCCTTATCCTCAAAAAGAAAAAATTAAACACTTTCTCCTAAAAACACTTAAACGAGACCATCCAGAATCAAGCTTAAGTGAGGCGCTAAAATTGCCAGATATATTTTTACCTACTACCGAATTAGAGTCTCAACGTCTTAAGAATCGTTACGCGGTCATGAAAAACTCTAGATGTAAAATCATCCCAAATGGAATTTCCCTCCCCCCCATAAATGATGATGCTCATAACTCATTTGTTGAGGCACATAAAATAAATGACTATCTTTTATATGTAGGGAGAATCACAAAGATAAAAAACATTGAGTTGATCATTGAGGCCGCAAAAAAAACGAACAAAGATCTTTTTATCATTGGCGATGTAAATAAAGATGAACAAGATTATCTTACAAAGTTAAAAACTATCTCCAATCATCACATTCACTTCATTCCCTCCATGCCACATAATTCAAAACTGCTCTTAGACGCATATCGAGGGGCCAAGGCCCTTATTGTTGCGAGTTTTTTTGAAACTTGTTCTTTAGTCGGCATGGAAGCAGGAGCTTTAGGGACACCTGTCATCATGACAGAAGAAGGGGCGACAAAAGAAATCTACAAAGATTATGTGACATACATAAATCCTCATCAAGAAACATCTTTGATACAGGCCATCGAAAAGAATTGGAACTCAAAACCTAGTGACCATTTAAAAAACCATGTCCTTAAGAATTATACATGGGATAAAATAGCTAAGAACTTAACTTCGGCCTATGAGGAAATTTTGAAGTGACGTTAAAACATGCCCATACACATATTTCTGCGATTTTAATTTCTACAACGATGCGTTCGGTTAGTCTTCTCATGTCCGCCAATATCTTCAACGCAGGCATCGGTCTTATTTTATCTGTACTGACTCTACGTTATATCTCTCCGGATATCCTCGGTGTGATTTATCCCCTTATATCAATATCTATGATCATTAACCAATTCGGAGATTGGGGAACATCCAACTCATTCATCAAACTTGCCAGCACCCACTATTCAGTAAATAGAGATAAGGCCTGGTCCTTCTTTCATGCGGCCTTAAAAATCAAACTTTATCTTTGTTTAGCAGTCTTACTCATTTGTGTCCCACTTTCTTCCCAGATCTCACGTTGGACATTTGCACATACAAAACATTCTGATCTTGTCACTCTCATCATCTTTGTAACTTCACTACAAATACTTTCATCTTTCACGACATCCACTTTACAAATTGAAGGGCGTTTTAAGACTCTCTCTTGGGTTAAAATTCTGCCCAACCTTCTTAAACTCACGTTTCTTGCCTTGATCATCTTTTTAGGACATATAACACTTATAAATGTTCTGATCGGGTTTTTGATAGTTCCTGTTATGTCATTTCTTATTTCAATCCCCTTCACTGACTTAAAAAAAATATTCAATCATGATGCTAAGAAAGAAGATTTTCATGAACTCATTAAGGTCAGTCGCTGGATCGCATTATCCGCCATAGCCAATGCTTTCTTAAATCAGATGGACATTCTTATGATGACATCGATGGGGGGAAATGAAGAACTTGTAAGACTTTTAGGTGGGCAAAGGTTGGCCGGAATTTTTCCCATACTCTCGATGAGCCTTGTAACGGTGCTTCTTCCGAAAGTTTCAAGCATGGTTTCAAAGGCCGAACTTAATTTTTATTACCGAAAAACATTTCTTATCACAACTGTCTTTTGTTTATTTCTTTTATGTTTTCTTCCTCTATCAAAATGGATCATACCCTTTATTCTTGGATCAAAATATACATCATCCATTGACGTGTTTAATCTCCTAATGATTGCAAACCTTCTTGGTATTATGATTACTCCACTTAGTCTTGTGTTGTATAAGTTAAATAAAGAACCCATCTTTGTTTTGATGAATGTTGCCCAACTTATCATAACAATCATCGGAAACTGGATACTCATACCTATCTATGGTGCCTATGCTTCTGCCATTATGGTCATTTTATGCAAAATAATCGCGTTTCTTTTCGTTTATTATCAACTCTGGAAAGAAGGCATTCTTTTTTATCACCATGAAAAATAAAGCAAAGATCCTTATAAGTGGCTCCTATGGAACAGGTAACGTTGGTGATGAGATCATTCTTCATTGCATATTAGATGAATTAAAAGATTTCAATCTAACAGTTCTTTCTCAAGGTCCGGAATATACCAAAAAAAACTTTTCTGGAATTAGAGTTGTTGCTCAAACACCAAGTTGGGAAATAAAACGAATCATCAAAGATATCGTGTTTTTTAACGTTAAACAGCTTAAAGGACGTTTTCTTTTTCTTAAAGAACTAGTTCGTGCAGACTACTTTTTTTTAGGGGGAGGAGGATTACTGGCCGAAATGGTACCAAGAGTTTTAAGGTACTATTGCCACCAGATCGTGTTGGCGCATTTTTTCCGGTGTAAAGTTGTTCTATTAACCGTTGGAGTAGGCCCACTAAAAACAATACGAGGCAAGGACTTATTATCAAAGGTGATTAATAGAATTCCTTTTTTTATTTCAGTCCGGGATGAATACTCTCAAAACAATTTAAAACAAATAGGTGTTACAAAAAAAATCTATACCGTGCCCGATCCTGCCTTTCTATTTAAATCAGAAAACAAATCATGTGCCAATACAGTGGTTGTAAACTTTTATCGCACCTTTGACGATGCGACTTTATGGCCAGCTATGTCCTTTCGAAAAGATATTTTGATGAACTCCCTGGAGAAAATCATTGAACATATCATCAATGAGCTTAAGTATAATGTTATTATTTTACCTTTTGGCTCTTCAAACGATAAAGATTTTGCACAAGAGACTTTACTTAAGATTGTAACAAGAAATCCATCACTCGCTCCTTCAATCTCCCTACACAATGGAATAAACTATTTAGACATTGCTGAGGTTCTTGCCTCGGCAAGATGGTCTATCACAATGAGGTTTCATGCAGGTTTAATTTCTTTGGCCCATTTAAAACCTTCTGTGTGTATTGATCAGCAGTTTAAATCAGAACGTATGTTAAAAGAAATGAACCTGGAAGAACTTCTTATCTGTTTGCCTGATGGATACCATAAAGAAGGTGATCACAATGTTGAATTTATGGAGCTCAAAAACAAAGTAACAGAAATGGAGAAAAACTATGATGATATTCAGCATAGAATCTCGCTCTACCAAAAAAAATCGAAAATAGAACTTACAGAATTTTGGAATACTTTAAGAAAAATGATAAAATAGGGGCTTTATGGATACAACTTGGCAACAAGTTTTAAAAGATGAAGGCATTACAAAGATTGAATGTCCCTTTTCTCTAGAAACAATTAAAAAATGGAATCAGATACTGGACCCCCATTTTAAAAAAATAGATTTTGAAGATCGATCTTATGCAACTATCGAAGACTTATTTGACCTAGGTATTTTTCAAGATTTTTTCTCCCAGGAAATGCGAATGATCCTAAGAGATATTATGCCTGACCCTACTATTCTTTGCCTACACGCCTATGAAATCAAAGGACAAAATGATAAAAATCATATCTTCTCCGAAGCCTTTGATGGTTGGCATAGAGATATCGCAGAATTGCCTGGGCTTCAGGTAAATGCTCCTAACTTCATAAGCCTTTTCATTTATCTTTCAGAGGTTAACGCCGGTGATGGAGAATTTGAAATCATCAAAAGAAGTTTTACAGGTCCTGCCATTAACGGTGAAAAAAGTCTTAAAGTGATTGGACAAGCTGGAACTACTTTTATTTGGAACCGGGCCCTCTTACATCGCGCGACCCCTAATACTTCTCCTACACGTCGTCGTGTGCTCAAACTTAGTATTCAACATAATTATTTTCAAAACGAACACATTCATAGTCCAGAATTTATTCGTATAAGAAATTTGGTCAAAGACCCCTATCTTAGGTTCATCACAGGTGAAAAACATGCAACTTCGCCTGTGGCCCACCAAGCTCCCGTTACAGGACATTCCTTAATGAAGGTGATTCCTTTGATTTCAAACTCTCAAATTAATATTCGTTTTACTGAATTTCTGAAAGGACTGTGGTGGTTTATGAGAAAAAACAAAAGACCTTTTGGACCTTAATCAATTAGTTTTACTTAAAACATTTATGAAGGAATGATCTTTCGGCGTAAAATAACAATAAACATTTCACCAGAAGTTAATATGTACTTGGCCATCATAATCCCGACTTGGAAACGAGTCAAAAAACTACAAAAATGTCTCGAAAGTTTGGAGACACAGGAAGTTTCACCTGAGCTTGTCATTATCACTGTCAGGAATGAGGATGAAGAAACATGTCAGTTCCTAAAAGAAAAAAAAGCTAAAACTCATCTTAATCTTCAAATTATATTCTTAGACCAACCTGGAGTTATTTTTGCTGAAAATACTGCCATATCCTACGTCAAGAACTTACCCGAAGTTGAAGTTGTCACTTTTATGGATGACGACGCAATTGCTTTTCCAGATTGGATAAGAAAAATAAAAGATTTTTTTTCTCACCACTCAAAGGCCGCCGCCTTAGGCGGACCAGATATTATTGTCTCGGAATCATGGACTTACTATGAAAAACATGTTGAGAAGGTTGGCCTCATAACATTTGCAGGAAAGGTGATAGGAAACCATCATCATTCTTCAAAAGGTATACGTATCGTTGACACTCTAAAAGGTGTGAATATGTCCATTCGGAAAGATTTTCTTGAATTAATAGACTCGCGCTTACAAGGTGTGGACCCGGCCAAAGGAAATGGTGTGTTCTGGGAACTAGATCTCTGTCTTAAAATTAAAAAGAAAATGGGCCATATTTATTTTGATCCCGGCCTAACCATTCATCATGATAGTGACCATAAACATTTTATTCCCTTATCAGTTACGAGTAGTACATCTCATAACTTAGCGCTCATCTTTTTTGAACATTTTGAATGGAGAAGAATAATTGTCTTTATATTTTATTCACTTTTTATTGGCCACTCCCACATTAAAGGAGTTTTAAAAACTGCTCATGAAGTTTTTAAAACTAAGAATTTATCTGCCATTAAGGATTCAAACTACTCTATAAGAGGTTTTTTAAATGGAATCATCACCTGGTCTAAATAAACGACCTAAAAAGATTCTCTACATTTCACCAAATGGATATCTTGGGGGTGCAGAAAGAATTGTTTTCTCCTTAGTAAAAAATCATCATAAGACAGATTTTATTCCGACTATTCTTTTTTTTTCTAGAGGGGAATTCTCAGAAGCATGTGCTAAAGAAAATATTGATCACCTTATACTTCAAACGCGTTTCCGAATGAGGAATCCTTTGACATTTTTAAAGGCCATTTATGAAGTGAGGCAGATCATTAAGAGAGTCAAACCAGACGTCATTCATTCAACCATGGCCTACTCACACATCGTTATTTCTTTAGCTTCTTTCGGCATTACAATAAAAAAAATATGGTTTCAACATGGGCCAGTAGGTATGCTGTTGGACAGGATCGCAAGTTTATTCAGTGTTGACGTGCTTCTATTTAATAGTTCCTACCTAAAAAAGTTACACTTCAAAACACTACCGCGCGTAAAAGTATATGTTAAAGATGCTATCATTAAGCTTGGCGTTGAATCCTATACAAATACGACAAAAATATTTGAAAATGACAATTTAATACATTTTGGAATGGCGGGAAGAATTGCACCTTTAAAATGTTATGAACTCCTCATACAATCTCTTGCTGAGCTTCAGAAAGAACACGAACTTAAACCCTTCATCGTTTCAATAGCTGGTTCAGCAAAGAATGCAGATGATCAAAAATATTTTATATTTCTTAAAGAACTAGTTCTACAGTATGGACTCAACATGAATGTTCATTTTTTGGGGCACACCCCATCAATGGAACATTTTTATCAGTCTCTTGACGTTTTTATCCATACGTCTCCTACTCCTGAACCATTTGGTTTAGTCATGGCCGAGGCCATGTCAGCAGGCCGTCTTGTTATTGGACCGAATAATGGAGGTACAAAAGACTTTTTAATTGATGGGGTAACGGGAATTGTTTTGTATTATTCTCAAGAAAATTATATTCCAGTTATTAAAAACGCTATCCTGCCACTTCTAGCTAAAAAGTCTTTAGACAAACAGACTCTAAATGTACTTGCTAAAAATGGCCAAATTTTTATTCATAAAGAACATTCTATGGCGGAAATGACTCGAAGTATTGAAAGTTTCTATTAAGATTGGAATAGAAATTTATCAAGCTCTTGCCCGGCCTTGCACCAAGAAACATCACCCAAAAGTTCAAGTCTTTTATTCCTTAATTCATTTTTATGAGTAAAGTTTTTAACTTTTACAGAATTTAAATCAACTTCTGATTCTTCAATAAAATACACTTCAGGCAGGTGTCTTATCAATTCACTAGCTCCAACTTCATTTTGTCTCGTGATAACCATGAGCCCCATGGCCACTGCTTCGAATAAGACCAGCCCGAATGGTTCATAAAGCGTAGGAAATACAAAAACATCTGACAGAGAATAAAAGTCTTGAATTCGTTTAGTAAATTGAATTGGAAAAACCTTAATTGTGTTGGGCCATACAACCGTCCTTCCCATTGAGGGACTTCCGACAACGATAAATTGTGCGCCAACACGTTTTTTTACTATCTCTAAGGCTTTTTCAATTCCTTTACGTTCATACGCACCAACAAAAATAAAAATCGGTTCTTGCAAATTTAAACCGGAGAGAATCGGATATTCAATAGTTACCTTATCTAAAATTTTTCTTTTTTCGTCTGAATTCAAAACAAATCGATTAAGGTTAATGCCAGAATAAATCGTACGAGTCTGAATTCCTTTAAAGTTTTTGTTTAGATAATCTGTAAGAAATTGCGCAGGTGAAAAAAACTTTAAATTTCTTTTAGAGAATAGATAGCTCTCACAAGTTTCAAAATAGAAAAAGAGCATTTTTTTATATAAAGTCCTGAGCCAAAAACCTTTTTCCATTTCAAGGCCTTTTTCAGTCCACTGCTTATGGATAAATTGAATACTTACTGCATCCACATCTAGGCAGCAAATCCCTATGCCTATCTTGAAAAACCCTTTCTCTTGAAAGAACCTATTATAAATAAAAGTCCAAACTTGATAAAAAATGGCTTTTAGAAAGAATGGTTTCAATCCTTCAAATGGTACTTTTATTCTTTTTACTTTAAGGTTTAGATCGGGAAAAAGTTCTTCGGTTTTCATACACGTAAAATTAACCACTTCAATATCAGTAATCATTCTTTTTTTTGATTCAGGCAGATTTCGTATTAATTCAATCAAAGAATTACTGTGACCGACCTCAAGCCTGAGATCATGAACATATAGAGCGATCTTCATCCTATACTTCCAAAAACTTCACTTAGTTTTTTAAACTCATTTTTTTTATGATTTTTGTTACCAATAATAGTCATACCCCAAGAGCATCTTTTTTTTTGCATTGTGGATAGAGGTGAAAAACAAAGGTCTCGAATTCTACAAACAAGTCTTTTAGTTTTAAAAAAAAGATTTTGTCTATGTATCTGTTTCAACATATGTCCCTTACCATTTAATTTATCTGGCCAATATTTTATTTCGTAAACTTAAAAATGGTTTTTCAATAGCACGATAACTTAACCAAGAAAGGATACAAGTCAGTGCAAAAAAAACAAAAACTTTAAATATCCAAGGACCTGTCAGCTCTGCTTTAATCAAGACTCGCATTAAAAGATTATTCCAAAGATACATGCCAAAGGACCACTGAGCTATTCTGAAGGCCGGTGAATATAAATATGCATGTATTTTCAATGATTCGAAATATATTAAAAGACAACTAAACCCAACAGCGATAAGACTAAAACTGTATACTGTGGCGGCACCTAAAAGATATGGTCCATTAAAATAAAAGTTTAACATTAAAAGGAATAGACCAAATATCGCAACAGCTAATTTTAGATTTTTGCTCCATTGTCCCCAACTAGATTGTGTCTTTGCCAGAAAAACACCGAGCGAAAGACCATCAAGATGGGTATGAGTCGGAAAATCAATTAAATATGCAACCTGCTCCCTACTCAGAAAATTTAAACTTCCCGAACTCCATTCGACATATCTGCAAATGAAACTGACAGCGATAGGAATAAGCCAAACATATGTTCTTTTTCCTAGTCCTAAGACAAAAACGAGAATGGGTAAAAATAAATAAAACTGCTCTTCAATGCAAAGTGACCAAGATTGAACAAAGTCTTTCAAATCGAAATAATTCTGAGCAAAAAAAAGATAACTAAAATTCCAACCAATAAAGGGATATCCTAAAAAGGGTTTAATAAATAAATAGACAAAAAGAACAAAAAAATAAAGAGGGAAAGTTCGTAACCATCTTTTGATCCAAAAAATCTTTAAATTTTTGAATACACTTAAAGACAGTTCTGTATTAAATACCTGTCCTGCGATTAAAAAACCAGAGAGAACAAAAAAAAGATCTACACCTATCCAGCCATATTCAAAGATGTTACGAAGAAAAAAAACCTCATTTCCTAAGATTTCTACAGAATGTAATAGCATCACGAAAACAATTGCAAACATTCGTAAAAGATCGAGGCCATGATTTCTATGGTTTATTAACATAACTCATTAATGATTTTTTTAAGTGAACTGTTAAAATGGGCATAGGTTAAGTGCGAGTCGTAAAAAGTAACACATTCCTTAGACATTTGTTGACTTTTTTCTGGATCGTTAACAAAAAGATGGAGTCGTTCTCGAAAAGAAACCTCGTCTTTTATGGAAAACTTATAACCTGTTTTTCCATCTTGAACTAAAAAAGAAACTCCAGTATCGATATCCGACGCTATCACAGGCAACCCTACTGAAAATGCCTCCACAATGGTCATTCCATAGGCTTCCGAACGATTCAGAGACGAAACGATAAGGGCACTATGGCTTGTCAGGAGTTTAAACTTTTTTTCTTCATTTATTTCCCCAACAAAAAAAACATTTTTTGGTGATTTGTTTTCTAATTTAGTTTTCAAGGGTCCATTTCCCACTATCGTTAGTTCATAAGGCATGTCTTTAAAACAATTAATTAAAAACTCAAATCCCTTGTATGGGACCATCCTTCCGATTGCTAAGAACTTACCTCGATATTTTTTATCTCCAGAATTAACCTTACCTTCAAAATGATGATCAATACAGAATGGAATAATTTTCACTTTCCCACTAGGTAATTTTGATAAAATAGCCGATGATTGTTTTAGATTTTCGCTCGAGCATAAAAAATTATCGTACATACTGAGAGATCTTGAAAACCATAGATTATAAGCATCTCTCAAATGAATCTGGTTAATAATATCACTGTGATAAATACCTAAAATCTTTGTTTGATTATTATTTAATTCTTTCGAAAACCATTTCAAAACCTCGTGAGAGAAAGGATTTGGTAAATGCACTAAAACAAAATCATAACGAGTGTCCCGAATTAATTTTCTAAGTTTTAGAAAATACTCCACCGAAAAAGAAGCGGAACCAATTTTAATATCTTCCTTTGTCTGATAGACATCCTCTCCGTAAGTTCCTTTGTATCTTTTATTGCTTGCTCCAAATGTGAGGACCTCTACCTGATGCCCTTGTTCTATGAAAGCACGGCTAAAAAATTCGGCCACGATCTCAACTCCACCATAAGTCGGAGGATAATATTTTGAAAGTTGAAGAATTTTCAAATTGTCACCCGTTTACTTTGAGTCTTCGATTCTTTTATAAAGAAGAACTGATGTCAGTATTGTCACAACAACTGATGTCAATCCGATATAAAAATTTCTATTTTCTATAAATCGATCTTTTTTTATGAAAATAGTGTCGCCTGGCTGCAATGCAAACTCATGAGCTTGAATGTCACCTCCAGCGCCCAAATTAAACTCTTTCCTTTTAATCTTACCTTCCACCTGTCTGTTCACGATAACTTCCTCTAATTTGGCCGTACTACTACCACCACCGGCCAGAGAAAGTCCTTTAATGAGTCTCGTATCCACAGGGATAAAGTGAAGCCCAGGTCTTCCTACCTCTCCCCAGAAATGAACAGGCATCAAAGTTTTATTTTTGGAAGAGGGTGAATAAAAAATCGCTCCGGGAGATTTTCCGATTCCCTGAAGTTCAGTGGGAAACGCGAGATCATTGAGTTCTATTTGAGAAGCAAATGCTGAACAAGATTGAAGTATAAAAACTAAAGTCACCATCAAAGAAAAGAAATTCATGCATTTGTAATTATTCATTTACAAATTTTAAAAGAATAAGAAATATTTAACAAATGAAATCTAGTGGCCTCTCGATTCCTGAGTATGGGAGTCAGCAATACCCCCAAGACAATTCTGAACTTAATTTAATCTCCTTCTAAGAAAACTAGGGTAAACTTTAAATACTATTTTTTTCTAAGGCCTAGTCACCATGTTTCCTGCTCATATTCAATATTTCATGTCAACATACTTGGTTTTTGGCATTTTCCCATTAGATAAGGTTCTGCATCTTTTAGTAGGAATGTTTATCACTATCGTTATGAGACTTTTCAAATTTAGAATGCGCATGATCTTTTTAATTATCGCTGTAGTAGCATTAATAAAAGAGGCCATCGATTCTAGAATTATGACCAACACAATAGAAGAGAACATCTTAGATGCCATAGCAACTTTTAGTTACCCACTCTTACTTCATCTTGCCATAAAGGTAAAAAGTGCTCAAAGAAAAAAAATGATCAACTAATTTTACGTTTAAGATCTATCCACCTTTTTTCAAAAAAGTGATAACTCATTCCTCCTAAAAATCCCGCAGTAAGTATGATGAATAAATAAAAAACAACTTGTACAATATCTTTATTCCATCCTGATAAAACTAAATCTGAGAAGAAGGGCCGAAAAAACTTTTGCAAAGGATTATGAATGAGATAAATACCATAACTATAAAGACCAATTGATCTCATGGCTCTTAATTCTAATATAGCTAGGATACTCTTCCCTCCACTCTCTGCTGGATGATGATGCCACCAAAGAACAAATCCCACGAGGCTTGTATAAAACAAGGACAAACTGGAATAGCCCATGCCTGCCCAGAGATAAAATGGAAGAACTGTTGATCCTGCATAAAAAATGATCGAAAGTATAAAGGTCACCATAAAAAACAAATGGCCAGTTGTTCGTTCACGAAATAAGAAAGATAACAAGACCCCCATCATAATCGTATCGAACCTTGTAATACTCATGACATGAATTGCAACGGAATTCACTCCATAATAGGCAAGAAGTATACGGAGAAGTGGACACACTAAAACAATGGTCCAGGCCACCCTTTTCAGCCTAAAAACATCAAAAAAGTACACGCATAATGACCAAAAGAGATAAAACTGTTCTTCAACACTAAGAGACCAACTCAGGTCAATCAAACCATGCTGAAAGTGTCCCCTCCAAGCAATGTAGTAGTTAGAAAGAAATGTCCAATATGGCCAAGCCGGCACGTCACGAAATTTTGATAATAAACTATGATTTAAATTCGGTAATATAAAAAAAGCAATAAAAAGAACGACAAAATACAAAGGGATGATTCTAAGAGCACGGGAAAGGTAAAATTTCTTAAAAAAAGAAGGATGCCCTTTGATTCTTAAGAGCACTTCATTTATCAGGTAACCTGAGATGATAAAAAAAAGATCGACCCCACTATTAAAAAACTGAGAGAGATCATAAAGACTGCCTGCTTCTGTTAAAAAATGGGAATGATGGATGACGACAAAAATGATGGCCAGGGCCCTTAGGCCATCTAGCCCTTTAATATATGTCGATTTTTCTATCGGAATCTCAATCTTTCTCACACCTATCCTTTGAGGTTTGTTAAGATAGTCTTTATGAATAATGTACAGACTAAATCTAACATATACTTTGAAAGTATTCTTATTGTTACATACGCTCTTCATTATTTGTTAAACTTTCTATCTCATCCGTATGCCGCATTTTCAATATTGGCCATTACCGTATTAACATTTTCCTACGTTCTTCTGATGTCCCCATCTAAAGTCGTCATCGCTCTCATTTGTTATATTTTCATTGAAGGTCAAGGTAGAATATTATGGAACTATCATTCTTTTTTTCGAATCGCATTTGATCTCTACTGCTTTATTTTAGTCATTCGAATATTCAAAACGAAGAAAAAAACCTTGAGTGCCAAAATCGTCACGATGCCAATTATTGTGCTTTTTATTCTACATACACTTTGGATAGGACTTACCATCTTTAACCCGATGGGTGCGGCACCCATTTATTCATTTGCAGCAATCAAGTACTATACTATTCCTTTTTTACTTTTTTTTGCTTTGAGCTTAATCGATGAACTTAAGGATATTTCATATTTAAAGAGATTGAGCTTTTTTGTTGTGATAATGACATTCCTGACCTGTATTCTTTGTATTTATCAAATGGTGCAAGGTGAAAATTCTATTTATGGTATGAGTGCAAATTACTACTCACTATTTAATAAACACAAAAACTTCACGGGTTACTTCTTTAGACCATGGGGAACTTCGCATGATGCTGGAGCTATGGCAGTTTTTCTTAATCTGTCTGTTGGTTTCATATTTATTTTCTTCTGGAAAAAAACAAAAACATGGAACATTGTCTCTCTTCTTTTAGTCATCACATTGAGTTGGTACACTCTTTTTATTTGTCAGGTAAGATCTGCATCCATCAAACATACAGCGATTATCTTAAGTATTATGGGAATCTTTTTCATTCGAGGATCAAAAAGAATACAAAAGGTACTCCTTGCAAGTAGCATAACTCTCGTCTTTTTATTCGCAGGTGTCTATTTTCAAAAAGAATCCGTTTTTAAGAAGTTCACTGAAAACACGAATTTTGCACTTACTCGGTACATGAGTTTATTTGAACCAAACTTTAAACATAATCGAGCTTCTACTGATATCGTTTTAATGAGAATGAAAACACAAGTCAATTGGCCATTTGGATATGGACCCGGTATGGTAACCAATTTCCTACCTGGAATAACCACGAGAAGAAATGAGATGATTGGGGTAAATCTTGATCATCTCTGGAGTGGAGACAACTTTTTTTTATTTTCATTTCTTGAGTTAGGCCTTGGTGCTGTCTTATATATTTTACTTTTTCTAGCGATACCTTTGACACTAGGAGTACGTTGGTTAAAACTAGACCGCCAAAAGTACCCTACCCAATCAAGTCTCATCCTTATCGTTATATCCATACAAGTCATAACCATTGTTGGGAATTGGGGTGCTGTTGGTTTAGCTTTTAATCCTGAATCATTTTTTTATTGGTTATGGTCTGCTATTGGAATTCAAAACTCATCTTCACAATACTTCGTACAATCTATTCCGCATCAAAACGAGGAGCATGTCCAATGATATGTAAATCTTTATAGTATCTTTCTATTTCATTCACATCAAAAATCCGATCATCACAGAGAAATATAAAAACCAAAGACAAAAAAAGTAAAAAAACTAATCCAACAAACGAAAAGACAAAAATCTGCATTAATGAATTTTCTTTGAAGATATGAACACCCAAATCATAGGGCTCAAAATTAACTTCCGAACTTATGGCCGTCTTTTTTAAACGCATTGTGACCAAACGACTTTCAATAAGTTTTAAATATTCCATATCTGGTTTAAGTGCTAAAAATTCATTTTCAAGCTTCATTTTTTGAATATAAAGACCGTCTAATTCTTTTTTAGCAATATCAGTATCCGATTGCAGTTTTTTAAGTTGTTGTGAGGATACCTTATGATCGAAAGCAATGCTTGACTGGCCATTAATTTGTTTATTTAAAAAAGTACCTTGCGCTCCAATAATTTTTGTATTGTTTCCTAGCTTTTTAAGTTCCTTCTCATTAAGTTTTAACTCTTCTGCAAGCTCAATTAAGATTTCATTATCCGTTGTAGTCCTCATGACATCCGGAATTGTTTTTATGGATGCGATATTTTGTCTAAGCTCATTAATTTTCTGATTAATCTTAGAATAACTTTCAAAACTCAACATTTCCAAATTTTGCGTTTCAGCATTGGCCGCCTTATTACTTTCTTTAAGACTAATCTTTTGAAAATTATAAAGTTCCGATTCTTTACTAAGTCTTAAAAACAAATTTTGAACTTCGTTCTTTCTTTGTTCTATAGTTGCATTAAGAAATTCACTTTTTGCAATCCTCTCAAATCCACCCTTCAATTCAATTTCACTTCTAGTTTTAGACGCTAAGCTTTGAACTTGTGTAATTTCCTTATCTAGAACATCGGTAGCATGTTTCATTCTCGTATCTTCCAACACTTTATGAAAGCTATCAATGATCTCAATAGTCGTCTGAGAATTTTTTGTCATTACCGTCAGTATCATTCTTCCAGTACCAGGCTCAACACTGACAGAGTAGAGCGGTGCCAACAGACGAGGAAGAAGCTTTGATCTGCATGCCTCATCCTTACACCTTTGATATTCTTTCTCAAATGGAACATTTGGCGAAACAGGACTTTCAAAATTAAATTTTTTTATGTTTTTAGAATCTACTAACCTCTTCACCATATCTTTTACGAAAGAATAACTTGTTACGATGGCCTCGACGTCCTCTTCTTTAAGCTGCATTCCCCGAGTTTCCGTAATTTGTTGTAAAAAGTTTTTATTATTTGCAGATTGAGCGACTTCATGATGAAAAACTTTAAAAAAAACTTTTTTCTGGTGAATTTCAGGTTGAATAAGATAAAAATATGGAACAAACCCTAGAAGCATAAGGCAGATAAGAAAACTAACTTTTTTATAACGTAAAACCAATGATCCTAGCAACCTAAAATTAATCACTGTTACGTCATCTAATAGCAAACTAATCTTTTTCATAAGTTTAATCTATAAACATTACTCTTTATGAGTAGAATCAAAAATGACTCCCTTAATATCAACGCCATAACTGGAAAAATATTTTCGAACTTCATTAATATCAGTTGAGCTGGTGATCACAGGCGACACCACCAAGGTTACAGATTCCAAATGACCCATAATGTGAGAATAAATCATTTCAGTTCTTTTACTTGAATCAATAATGGGTGTGTCCCAAAGGATGACATCATAACTGTCAACCAGGGCCTTCATAACTGCCAAATGTCCATGATTAACAATTGTTTGTTTTTTTAGATCAAGCAAACTAGAAAAGCAGAGAAAATCAAAATGATGATGAAAACTCTTAATGGTCATCTTTTTTCCATGATGAACAATGTCTTTTTCCATTTTGCTTGAGATGAGCAGTTCTTCAAACATGCCCTTCTGAAGGCTATCAGAAACAATGAGTATCTTTAAATCAAAGAGATGATCAAAGTACGAGGCCAATCCTAATACAGTTCGTTGTTGAGCAGCTTTATAGCTCATCGAAGAAAATGCAAAGGATTTAATCCCTTTTTTATAGTCTTCTAGATATGATCGGCCAATCTTGGTCAACTGATCTGGGTTATTCACCTTATAAAAAAAGAATGATTCTCCATTTTTTTTATTTTCGATCAATTTGAGATGTTTTTCTTTTTTGCTATTTGTATCACCAACAAAGGTCTGATCTTGATTTTTTAATATCGAATTCATAGACTACCTTTAGAAAATGTATAACCGTCGATGACACAGCCATTAAATTTTATATTGAAGTTTTTGAAATAAATTCTTAAATCCTCTATCTCTGTGAATGTATTATTTTTAAGACTGAGAGAAAAGGTGACGTTTTCAACAAGTTGTAAAATCTGAAAATAAACATCATACTTGGATCGTTTTTTAATAATATCTGGAAGATCATAGAAGATAATGTCATATTCTCCGGAAAGTACTTTTAAAAAGTCATCTTTCCGTTGACCTTCAAACTCCTTCACTTTTCTTTCAATCTCCTCCACCTCTAAAAAACATAATCCATGGTGCTCACTTATTTTATATGTCGTACCTTCTTCAGCCATCACGGTTTTCTGGTTCAATTCATTTGCCTTAAACTTCGAAAAATATGATTTGTCCATCTCTTGCGTAATAATCAATATTTTTAAGTTTTCAAAATAGTAAATGAATGAAGCAATCCCTAGTATAGACTTTTGCTGGGCCAGAGACTCTCGAGGACTTGAGAAGGAAAAATGCCTCGTCCCTTTTTTGTAACTTCTATAGAACTGATGTCCCAAATTAAAGATTTTTTTTGAATCCCCATCGCTGAAAAAAAAGTTTTTTCCTACTTCAGCATACTCTATAATGGCCTTCTCAGAATCCATACCTCTAAATGAAGCATAAGAAATGACTTTCTGAATCTGTTTCCCGAGGTCAACAACGGGGAGATGCACATTTTTTAACTTTATACCATGAGACTTCTTTTTTTTGTTTAACCTAAGTACATCATCTTTAAATTGATGTTCTTCTTTATTATCGTGAATAGACTGATTTACAGGATAAACCTGGGCCTCGCCTGGTTGATTCAGATTTTTAAGAGTTAAGCTTTGAGGAGAAATATTTGAATGAGACACAATCTGACTAGAGCTTATATCATCGACATTGCCTTCGATCTCATTTTGTACGCTCATCATACTGTTTTGTGCCAAATCAAAAGTAAAAAACTCTAGATGTCCGCCTAAAAACTCTTCTTTTTTCCAAACTGAAAAACTAGTTTTAGAATTAATAAGTTGTTTGGCCGCCACAAAGGGATCCTTAAGAAAGGTTAATTAAAATCATATTACCAATAAGGAAGGCAAAGAAATACTATGGTAAAAATGGCCTTACATTTACGCTTTTACCCAATGAGATGGGAAATTTTTGCCGTGATTTCTGTTTCTATTTTTTGAACCATTAAAGAGGAACGTTTAATCATTTGATTTTTATAGTTCTCTTCAGAACTGATTTTTTTTATGGCCTGAAAAAGTCCAGAATAATCATAGGGAAAAAATTTCTCCCCTCTGCCTTCACTGATCAGCTCCATGGCACCACCAAGACCAGTAGAGATGACAGGAATACCTGATTTTTGCGCCTCAATGATTACCCTTCCAAAGGGTTCGACCTTTAATGAAGGATGTATCAATAAATCTATTGTTGTATAGATATCAATAGGATCTTTATGTCCGGCCCAGAAAACGAAATCAATTCCTAACTTTGAATTTAAGGTAAGAAGATTTTTTTTATAACGTGAATGAGATCCCTCGGTCATATAAATATCATCACCAAAAAACGTTATCTTTTCTATTCCTAGATCCTTTAGTTCTTTTTCATAAAGGGCAACATTCAATAACATTGAATGTAATCCTTTCCATGGGGCCAACATAGAAACTATACCAATGTGCTTAATTTTTCCGATCGTTTTCTTTTCTGGAAGATCTCCAGGAAGATTATAAAGAGTTGTTGCGCGATCTATTGTTAAAAAACTATTAAGTTCTTTTGTTACAGATTCAGAATTGCCAATCATTGAGAACTTTACATTAGTCTTAAACTTTGAATAAAAACTAAAAATGGAAGGCATGCATTTAAACATTGCTGGATGTGGATAATCCCTAAAATGCCAGAGGACATGTATCTTTCTCAGGACCAAAGGACCCATAAGAAAAAATGGGACGGAAGCTTTGATGCCGTTTACGTAAACGATTGTAAATGATTTAAATTTAAAAAAATAATACATGGAATAAAAAAACAGTAACGGTAACTTTATAAAAAAGATCAGATTCAAAAACACTTGTTTTCTAGAAATTTCATAAATAAATTTCGGATACAAAACATCCTGGGAAGAAGAAAAACCTTTTCTGTTTAACATTTCATCTAGATTATGTTTTGACCTACCCAGGGTCGGAGTAAAAAAAAGAATCTCAGACTTATCATTTAAGGTTGCAAGCTGTTCAATAAGACTTCTCTCTGCACCACCCAACTGCCCTGTGCTTAGAAGAACTGCCACCTTACTCATACGTATTTTTCTCATTTAAAATCAATTTTTCAAATAATCTTCTCCAGTTATCCAGGCCGTGAGAATCCAGTGTGTGTCTGTAGCACATATCGGAGACTGTACGGTAATGATCTTCATTCATGAGTTCATACCAAGCATTAACACGTTTATCTTCAAGATCTGCTAAAACCCATCCAGTCTCACCATCATGCACAGATTCAGGAAGCCCACCACTAGCAAGAACAACACTTGGAGTAGCAAAACACCCTGCCTCTTGTACAATTTGTCCAAACCCCTCAAAAAATCCTTTACGTGAATGATCTAGTGAAAAAAGGATATTGAAGTGTGCCTCTGCTAGTAATTCATCCCTCTTTTTATTGTCAGGATTCAGGTGGGACGTAATATCAATATGATCAGAAGTAAATTTTTTATCTGTGACAGTAATAAATTCAACGGGACGACCTGAGAGTTCTTGGATTTTCTCACAAAATCTTATCGCCCCTTTAAAGTTTTTATGGGGAACATCTCTGGCCACCGTAATGAATTTCAATGTGAGATCACTCCATTTCTTCTCGCAATATTTTTCATTTTTTGTGTCAACGGCCATGTGGAAAATGATATCTCGTGAGAAGTCTTCTTTTAGGCCTTTTTTAATCAATGTATTGAAGGTATATTCAGAAATAAAAATATTGTAAAAAGCTTCTTCAAATCTTCTTAATGCTTTTTTCTTCGTTAATTGTTTAAACACACGTTTGAGCAAATTTGGTGAATAAAAAAGAATCTCAGCGCCATTAACAAAATTGATGACCTTGGGATGAGAGATAGGCATGTACATATGAAAACCAGAATGAATATTTAAAACATAATCAAAACCAGCAAGTTTATTTTTAGGATACGAAAGAATCTCCCTATAACTTTTCCAATGAAAAAGTTCGTATTCAATTCCAAGCTCTTTAAGAACCTTCTCCACGTTTAATGTATGACTTGTTAACCCCCCTACCTGAGGCAAATAGTCAGGTGTAGTCAAAAGCAACAAATAAACCCCCTCGTCATAAAAAATTATACACGAGGGAATATTTTACGCCTTAATATTTTAAGTTCTATTAACTGGCCTTGTCTTTTGAGTGGGATTTTCTTTGATAAAGCTGATCGATAAGTTGACTAATACCAGATTGACCTTTTGCGTTTAAAACGTTCTGTTTTAAATCCGAACCTTCGTTCCTTGAGACCGCTTCGGGCCCTTTTGAAGCCTTCAGTTGGGGCATTCCATTAATTTCAGAACTTCCACTAGCATCCCTTGCTTGTAAGGAAGGAACTTTCTCATCAACTGACAGTGCAGAAGAAGGCATTTTCTCCAATGATGAATTTCCCTCTGGTGGTGGAACCTCATTTTTAATTTTTGAAGATGACCTTGTTGTCTCTTGTTCCTGAGGTCGCCCTTTTATATCCTTTTCTTTTTTCTTCTCGTTTGCAAGAAGTTCTTCTGAGAGCAATGCTTTCTTTTTTTTCTCAACATCGTCTTTATCTAATATATCTTCATGAGAATTCTTGTTTTTTATTGAACCTACATCTTCAGGTTTTTCCGTTGATGGCGATAAATTTTTCTTTTTATCATTTTTATAAAGATCTTCCTCTGCACTGTTCTTAGGCCGTTCAGTGTTATTCTTTTTCTTTTGAAGAAGATCTATGACGTCAGCATTTTCCGTTTTATGTTCTGTTTTCTTGAGATTATCAACGACGTCATTTTCAGTTACTTCTTTTTTCTTCTCGTTCAGTTTTTTAGACTCATGTTCTTGTTTTACGCGTGAAGGACTTACATCTAACAGATCCTCTGTATCCTTACCCTCTAACGAATTGCCCTTCTGCAAATTTTCATTTTTTCCGGAATTATTTTCTTTTCCTGTGTAATCGTGCCCATCGTTTCCAGACTGAGACCCTGTGAGATCATCTAAAAAATCTTCATCATTAACTTCAATTTTTTTTGTTTTTGATTCTGAAGTTGTAGTCGTTTCTTTAATGTTATCAAAATCATCTTGCTCTTCATGGGCACTTTTTTTCTTTTTTTCTAGATTGGGTCGTGTCGTCTCGGAAGACTTTTCTTCTAGAGCACTCTCGATGATATTCTTATTATTTTTGGCCTTTGCCAAAACATCGTCTTTTTTTATTTCATTTGGTGATGCTTCAGACTTCTTATTCTGGGCATTGGCCGCTTTATCACCCGATTTATAATGTGTTGAGATATTCTCTGTCTTATGTTTGAGATCTAGTTTTTCATTTGATGCTACTTTTTCTTCTTTAATGGCACCTTGTAGATTTTTCGGTCCTTTAGAAGACAAAGGTTCTATTTCTTTGTCTTGATTCTTTTTATCATCATTTTGTTTTTTTAAATCCGCCTTCTCCTTAGACTCTTTCTCGTTAGCATTCTCTTGAGGATTATGACTATTGTAATGAGTTTTTATTTTTTCTGTTTTTTTATCTAAATCTAACTGACTACCTTCATTCACATCAGAAGTTGAATGAGACAAATTTTTCTGTTCTTTATTCTGTGACGAATTCTCTCCATTTTTCTTATCTTTAGGTGGTGCGGACTCATCATACGTATTATGCGCGGAATAATGGGACTTTAATTTTTCTGTCTGCTTTTCCTGAGCTAATAAATCTCCCTCGTGCAGCTTGTCTGTAGGCCGAGATTTCTTATCAAGAGATTCATCATTTTTTTGTTCTTTCGCTTCACCTGTATACTGGCCATTAATTTTTTCTGTCTTTTTTTTCTGCTCTAAAGGGTCATCTTTTTTTACATTTTCAGTTAATGCTTTTTTATCGTTTTGCTCACCAGTATTTAAATTTTTTGTACTTTCACTATTTTTTTTCTCTGCAGCTTTTTTTGCCTCTTCACTTTCGCTTTTGCCTTTATAAAATGCCTCTACTTCCTGATTACCCACATCTTGTGAAAGTAAATCCGCATCCTTTAATTTTTCTGAGGCCACACCATCTTGATTCGTTGATGTCTTCTCAGATTCCCCTACCTTACCTTTCAAAGGACTCGAATCTTTTGAAACTTCCCCTTTCTGAGAGAGTTTTCCATCAGAAATATTTTGATCCCCTGGTTTCAGATCTAAAGATAATTTTTTATCATCAATTGATGACTTTGATCCTTCTCCACTTAAAGCTTTATTTTCAATATTCTCAGTCTTGCCATGCCCTTCAAGCCTATCTGCATTAAACCCATCTTTTTCCAATGTGTTTTTTTCAACAACATCCTTATCCTTCTTAAACAGCATTTCTTTGTCAAAACTCTTAACGATGATATCTTCTTTCGTTTCTGCATACATCGAATTTTTTGCTACATTAAGGAGCTTTGCTTTAAGATCCAGCCGGCTCACTCGCTGCTGCTTATCTTCATAATAAAGCTCAAACTCCCATCCAGATATTAACCACCGGTTCTCTTTCCAAACAAATTCCGGCTTTTGATCGCCCTTAAAATACCAGAAACCTGGCCCGTCCAGAATCATGCTTTTAATTTCGGCCTTCAATTCAAACTTCCAGACTCCTCGCAGATTTGCATGTTCGACCCACGTTGCGGCATATGGGCTTGGCCCCATAAGTTTGATCATCCATTTATTCAGGATTTTTTTACAATCATTTTCATGGGTGATAAGCCAAATATCTTCTGGAGAATCGAGGGGCTCAGTCCAGTTAACCTTTAAACCGTCTTCAAGCTTTTTTTTCTGTAAGACCGCTGCGTCTTTATTTTTACTTAACTTATCCGTTGTTTCCTTACCATCAATTTTTTTCAACTGAGCATTGATGGATTTCATCAAAAACTCAATCTTATACCTTAGTGCCCTTACGTTCGTATTAACTTCAATAATATCCAGGATGCCCAGTTTCGCGATCGATTTATCAAATTCACGATTTCGAGAAAAGTTTATCACTGCAATTTTTAATACGAAATTATTCGACAACTTCTTATGCCATTTAATCAAAGACGCTATCTGTATCAGATCATTTTTTGTCGTCAAACTACAGATAACTAAAGCACTTCTTTCTTTTTCAAGGTGATCGGCAAGATCAGTCACAGACAAGAATGCTTGTGATTGATAGGCCGATTTACTACCCAAGGCCTGATCAAGTCTTATCCATTCCTTATCAAAACAAAATTTTATAATTGATAGTTGGCCCACAAAACCTTCATTTTTATTATATGAGATACAAGAAATGATCGGTATAAGATTGCGGCAACTTAACAACCTGACAAGAACGGTAACCCATTCATTATTAAGTTTTCATCATTTAATTTTTAATAATCCCTTCCGACAAGGAATAAGTGGCCAATTAACGTGCTCACAGGAGGGCCGTATGTTCAAAAATTTAATGCTTCTAGGTCTATTGAGTTGGATTAGTGTTTCAGAGGCAAAAGGCCCAGCTATAGCCAAAGAGAATCTCAACGAATCAGAAAGCTATAAGATTGAAGAACCTGTCTCAGAACAGAAACCAGAAAGATCTGTGGCAGGTGCTAAAAAGAAAAAAGGCAAAGAAGTTGAATTTCATAAAAATGAAAATGCTACGGAGTCAGATTCTGACGTACGCTACTGGCAATACTCGGAATAACTTTAGGTTTATTGTCTTTATCCCAAAGATTTAATTTTTCGAACTCACTCTTGAGTTGTCCGCATGCGGCCAGAATGTCGCTGCCTTTTGTTGTGCGAATAGTACAAGTGAATCCTCTTTTGATCATCTGATCCAAAAACCACATGATCTTCTCTTCAGAAGGACGTTTGTATTTTGATCCAGGAAATTCATTAAAAGGTATCAGATTGATTTTTGATTCTTTCGGATTAAGTAACTTTTCAAGTGCTACCACATCTTCCATAGTGTCGTTGATCCCGTCTGCTAAGAGATACTCATAGGTAATTCTTCTGTGGGCCTTTAGGGGGATCTTTTTGATTGCATTAAATAACCGTTCAAGGTCATAAACTTTATTGATGGGCATAAGTTCAGTACGAACATCATTACGAGCTGAATGCAGAGAAAGCGCAATATTCACTGGTGGAAAGTCGATGGCCAGTTTTTCAATGGCAGGAACAAGCCCTGAAGTGGAAAGAGTAATGCGTCTCTGACCGAGCGCCAATCCTCTTTCTGCCATAAAAATCAAAGTCGCCTTTTTCATATTTTCATAATTATGAAGAGGCTCCCCTTGGCCCATATAGACAATATTGGTGAGCTTTTCGTCCATGGATACATTTTCATGTAGCCATTTTTGTATTGTTAAATACTGACCCACGACTTCACTGGCCTTCAAATGTCTTTTTAAACCCTGAGTGGCCGTATGACAGAATGTACATCCAACAGCACAACCCACTTGGGAAGAAACACAAAGAGTGAGTCTCTCACGTGCAGGGATGGCCACCGTTTCAACGGTCTGACCATCATTCATCTTCACTAAAAATTTTCGAGTGCCGTCTTTGGAGAGACCATTCCAAACAACTTTTAATAAACTGAAATCATAATTTTCGGTGAAAAATTCACGAGCGGCTTTTGAAACGTTGGACCACTCCTGAGGATTATGTACCCATTTCCTATAAACCCAATCAAACATCTGAGTGGCCCCAAACGGAGATAGTCCCTTCTCAGTGAGAAGCAACTTGAGTTCATCATAGGTGAGATCAAAAAATGAAGGTTTCATGGAACTTATAAGTAGTTGAAGCTATGTCATTTTGCAAGGTTATGTGAATAACTTTCCAAAGAAGTTCCGTTTTTTTGTGGCCGACTCATTGAGGACTAACTCCCCGAATTTAGTTAAAATGGTCTGATAACTTTCTAGATCCTTGGCCCCATCAATCCCAATATTATAATCCTGAACGGAAATAAGCCTGACCTCAGGGAGGTCAAGCTCCTGGCAAACACGAAGAGCAAAATGCTTTAGGTCATCCAAATTAAGAAAAGAAACAGTTTTATGGTCAGCTTCCGGAATGGATTTAGAAAGCTCTTGAAGCATGTTCTGGTCTAAAAAACCCTCAGAAGAAAAGAAGTAAACAACCTTGTAACTTGCAGGCCTAAAAACTCCGTCCTGATTTTGCGAAGATTGAAAATGATAAATTAATGAGAGGCTCATTTTGTTTCCTCATAGTGGCCAAAATCCAGAGCGATTTTACCATTTGGTAATAGCTCCACGTCCACTCCGTGTGGATTTGATTTTGCCTGAGCATGTTCTGGATCAATCAGTTTCATGAAAGCAAAGTGCTGTTGCGTTTTTATTGTCACCGTTTTTTTGTAGCTTGTTGGATTATAAAGATTGATTCTTCTCACATCCAAATAGTTAAGCTCGTAAGGCGAAGTGGCCCGTATACGCCATAAAATAAATACATCTTGATCAAGCGTAAGTTCTGGCTGGTTCAGACTAAAATATTTAAATAGATGGTTCCAAAATTTATAAGTGTTTTCATGGTTAAGAAGTTTATCTCCTTCGTAAGTGACAAGGCGTCCTTCTCCCAGCTCACAGATATTAATCATCGATACATAATTAATAGTCTGAAGTTTTAGATTATTTTCATGAAAAAAGACTTGTAGTCTTCTTTCTAATTCTACAGAAAGACCATTTTTATCTAATACGACTTTTTGCCCCATCATGAACAGTTTAAGCATTTGCCCAAACCGAGTTCGATCCAAATGTTTCCCACTAAAAAACTTCACTCGTTGGTGATGGGACTCAATCCATTCAGTGGTAAAATCAATATTGCACTGAAGGTTATACATCCAGCGATAGTGCTTATCGAGATAGGGTATAAGTCCAACTTGGGTAAAATAGCTATTATCCGAATCAATGATGTCCATAAGACTAAATGGCCTAAAGGCTTCATCCAGCTCTCCCCCATAACTTTGATACTTATATCTATGTGCAATGGCCTCACTTCCAAAATGTTCTTGCAGTACTTTAGGTAATAAATCTTTTTTTTCATCCATCGTAAGAAGACAGCTGCTCACCCATCTTTCATTGACATAAAGCTGAAAAAGATCTTCAAAAAACTTGGCCTGGGGTTTACCACCAGTCAGTGCTCTCTCAATGGTGTCCCGTGGACTTGAACCCAAAACTGAAATGGTTTGAACTCCCATCCATTGAGAGGCAAAAGTCTCAGCGGCAGCAGATTTAAAAAGCTCAAAACCTGACTCTGAAAAGATCTTTTTTAATTTTTCTTCTTCAGAAGTTTGAGTCAAATCTACACCTTGTGGAGAATTCTGTTTTAAATATCGAGAGAATCCCTGCTCAAATGCAAAAGAATAATCTTCAAAATAAGAAATACTTTCCTTACCTTCAGTGTAACAAAAATTAGCTCCCCAAATGGGGGCCTTGATTTTAACTTCTTGAAAAAAGTCCTTTAAGGCCGTCGCAAAATGCACAAAGGTCTGAAAAACTTTTGGCTCAAAATATGAAAACATTTTATTAAGTTTATTTTCATGATCCAGAGCGGCCAAATGGATACCATCCCTGGAAATACTTAATGTTTTTGCTGCAGAAACTGGAACTCCCCCATTTGGTAAAAATGGAGCAGGGGTTAACGGTAAGATCCAGCAGAATTTTCGACCATGATGCGTCAAAAGCTGAGCTAAGCGTCCAAGATCTTTTTCTGGATGATATTTACCAAAATCCCAAGTTGAGGCCATTTCAGCATGAAAGCCCCAATTGATTGGTATAAAAATAATTTGATGGGCAGGAAACTGCGTGATTCTGCTCTCCCATAGGGAAGCAGAGGTTTTCCAGTACAAAAACCACTGCTCGCCAGGACGAACAGTATCCAGCTTTTGACTAGTATCTTCCAAGTAACTCATATCAGTTTATTTTAGCTTACATTTTCGTTATAAGAGTAGGAAAAATAATGGAACACGAAGCCTTTCCCTAAAACTGATTTTTCCGCTACACTTTTATGTCTTTTAAAAGGATTCAGAATATGTGGTTTTTCACTCAAGAAGAAAAAGAAATTCAAAAAGTTTGTCGAGATTTTGCTCAAAACGAGTTGGCACCTGTTGCTGAAAAACATGACAACGAAGAAAGTTTCAACTTAAAAGCTTTCAAACACATGGGTGATTTGGGCCTATTAGGTATAACTGCTGATCCTGATTACGGGGGATCAGGAATGGGGGCCACCGCCGCCACTATCGTTATGGAAGAGTTTGGTAAGGCCTGCGCTGGCTCTACTCTTTCTTATCTTGCTCATACCATTCTTTGTGTGAACAACTTAAATAATAATGGCTCTGATTTACAAAAATCAAAATACCTTCCTAAACTTATTTCCGGTGAGCATGTTGGTTGCATGGGCATGAGTGAACCAGAGTTTGGCTCTGATGCTGTAGGCATGCAAACGAAGGCCATACGTGAAGGTGATTTTTATTCCATCACAGGAAACAAAATGTGGATAACAAACGCTCAGTACGCTGACGTCGTTTATCTCTACACAAGAACTGGCCCAGGAAAAAAAGACCTCACTACTTTTATTGTTGAAAAAGGCACACCAGGTTTCACCGTTTCAAAAGAAATTCACAAGATGGGGATGAGATCATCACCTACGGGAGAACTTTCATTTCAAAAATGCCGAGTACCTGTCGGCAACCGCGTGGGCGAAGAAGGTGATTCTGCTCATCATATGATGAAAAATCTTGAGATCGAACGGATCACAATTGCCGGTATTTCTCTGGGTATTGCCGAGGCATGTGTGGCCCAATGTATTAAATACTCAGGAGAACGAAAACAATTCGGCAAAACTCTCGCTCATTATCAAATGATGCAAAAGATGATCGCCGAGATGTATGCCGAAACTGAAGCAATGAAACGTATGCTTTATACTGTTTGTTACGAGTACGATCATGGAAATAAATCGAATCTACTAGCTTCATCGGTTAAACTTCAACTTCCCAAGATGGCGACAAAAATTGCCTTAGATGCCATCCAGCTTCATGGAGGATACGGTTATTCTCGAGAGTTCCCTGTGGAGCGCATGATGAGAGATAATAAACTTAATGAAATTGGTGCTGGAACAAATGAAGTGATGATCTTGATTATTGCTAAGAACTTACTTAAAGAGGCCTTACATTCATGAATGAATTGCAAAAAGAATTATGTTTGGGTCTAAAAAAGTTTTGTCGTGACACCATCGAACCTCACATGGAGGAAGATGATCATGATGGTAAATTTCGAATGGATATTTTTCAAGGCTTAGGTAAATATGGGGTCACCGGAGTGACTCTCCCCGAAGAATTTGGTGGGGCGGGGCTTTCTTGTATTGACTACGTTTATGTCTTAGAAGAAATTGCAAAAGTATCTGTTCCCTACGCTGTGACAATTTCAGTTTCTAGTATGGTTCAAAGCATCTTAAATGAGTACGGCACTCAAGAGCAAAAACAGAAATATCTTCCTGCTCTTACTTCAGGTGAAGAAATCGGAGCTTTTGCACTCTCTGAATCTCACGCTGGTTCCGATGCGGCCGGACTTAAAACCACTGCTAAAAAAACCGAAGGTGGATATCTACTCAATGGAAGTAAAATGTGGATCACTTCTGGTGGAATTGCAAAAACGTATATCGTAATGGCCAGAACTGGCGGAGAAGGCGCAAAAGGTGTCTCCGCTTTTATCTTAAGAGACGGGGATATCGGTTTTACTTACGGTAAAAAAGAGAAAAAAATGGGATGGAAAACATCTCCAACCCGTGAACTTATTTTTGAAAACTGTTTTGTGCCGGAAGGCAATCTTCTTTTATCTGAAGGCAGAGGTTTTACCGTTGCCATGGGTGGACTTGATCGCGGACGAGTTGCCATAGGGGCCATTGGAGTCGGTTGTTCTCAAAGGGCCCTAGATGAATCCATTAAATATGCACTTTCCCGTCAGCAATTCAAACAGTGCATCTTTGATTTCCAAGGTCTGCAGTTTATGCTCTCTGATATGGCCACAGAAACGGAAGCTTCTCGCCTTCTTGTTCATGCGGCCGCAAAATCCATAGATGCTAAAAATACAAATTCTAAACTTTGTTCTATGGCAAAACTTAAGGCCACAGATACGGCCATGAGTGTAACCACTGATGCCGTCCAGGTTTTAGGTGGAGTCGGTTATACTTCAGAATATCCTGTTGAACGTTTTATGAGAGATGCTAAGGTTCTTCAAATTGTCGAAGGTACAAATCAAATTCAACGAGTGGTGATCGCTCGCCACCTTAAAAAAGAGAATGAACATCATGCTTAATTGGAATATTCGCTCTGAGCACAAACTTGAACATAATGAAAAAAACTTCAATGAAGCTGTTGAGATCTATCAAAAGACTCTCGCCTCTGCTGAGATCGGTTTTTTTCATCTACCACAAAACCGTGATCTCTTTGAACAAACGCAACAAATTTATGAAGCCTTTAAACATAAAAAATATTTTGTTCACATTGGTATTGGTGGATCGGCTTTAGGGCCAGACATGCTTCTTAAGGCCCTTGGAAATAAAAGTGGTGTCGAATTTATTTTCCTCAACAATATTGATCCTGATGATCTTCATAGGCAGCTACGTAAGGTCAATATCAAAGAAGCATTAATCTACGTTGTTTCAAAATCTGGCACTACGGCAGAAACAGTTGCCGCCATGAGTATTCTTATGTCTGAGCTTAAAAAGGCCGGCATCAAAGAAGATCAATATAAAGATTATTTTGTATTCTGCACGGATCCAGTAAAAGGAGATCTGAGATCTCTGGCCAAAGACTGGAAAGTTAAAACCTTAAACATTCCTTCAAATATTGGGGGCCGGTTTTCCGTTCTTACTCCAGTAGGTTTTCTTCCTGCGATGTTTGCAGGGATAGATGTGGGTTCACTATTAGATGGAGCTGCTGACATTCAAAAATATCTTCACGATCCTAAAATAGGAGCAGATTTTTTTAAACTGGGTCTTTTCATTAAAGATCTTCACGATCAAGGTATCCACCAGACCGTGATCATGCCATATTCCTCTCTTTTAAAAGAATTCTCAGCTTGGTTTGTGCAACTGTGGGCTGAAAGTTTAGGCAAAGACGGCAAAGGTCTTACCCCTGTTCCTGCATATGGAGCAACTGATCAACATTCTCAGATGCAACTTTTTATGGAGGGTCCAAAGGACAAGGTCCTTTTTTTAATCGAAGTGCAACAATTTGAGCATGATTTCCCACTAACTAATAATCTCGATGGTAGTAGCTTTAAAATGCTTTCAGTCCATACTTTGAGTCAGCTCATGAAGGCCGAATTTGAAGGAACATTACAGGCCTTAAAAGAAAATCAAAGGCATGTTGTTCATCTTAAAATCCCCTTTCTTCAAGAAAAAACTCTCGGGCAACTCATCCTATTCTCGGAATGTTTGACGGTTCTAGTTGGAAACCTCCTTAAAGTAGATCCTTTTAATCAGCCTGGTGTTGAGGCCGGAAAAAAATATGCTTATGCATGGTTAAAAACTCTGAGTAAATGACGATAAACAAATATCCGCGTCTTGCCCTAAACGCCCCTTGGGCCTAGAATGGATTGCATATCTATTTTCGGAGAATAAATGAGCGACGATAACAACGCCACGGTCGTTATTACAGACATAAGAAAAGCCCTTGCTGCATCTGAAGATGAGGCAAAACAAAAGCCTGCCTGTCTTTTAGTTGTTGGCGGTGAACTCAATGGTTCTATTTTCAATCTTGAATCTGGGGATACTGTTGTAGGCCGAAACCCTGATTGCACCATCGCTTTAGACTTTCATGGGGTCTCTCGTAAACATTTCACTATTACTGTTGATGATTCCGATGCAACTGTTACAGATGCTGGGTCAGCTAATGGAACTTATTTAAATAATCTCAAACTCGATAAACCGACCCTGCTTAAGCGTGGAGATATACTTAAGATCGGATCTATTGCGATGAAGTATCTTCCTAAGGGAGATCCTGAAAGACTCACTTACGATAAACTCCACGAAGAGGCCAATACTGACGGTCTGACAAAATGTTATAATAAGATGTACTTTAACAACCAACTTGAAATGGAAGTTAAAAAAAGCAAAGTCACAGGCAAACCTCTAACTCTTATTATCTTTGATCTTGATCACTTTAAAAAGCTTAACGATAATTTCGGACACGATGCTGGTGACTACGTATTAAAAGAAAAAGCACGTCTCATCCGCGACAACGGTATCCGACAAGGTGATACTTTTGCTCGTTATGGTGGTGAAGAATTCTGCATCCTTCTTCCCAATACAAACCTTAAACAAGGTTTTGAAATCGCCGAACGTTTACGTAAACTCGTTGAAAAACATGAATTCCTCTACGATGGTAAACGTCTCCCTGTGGCCGCCTCCATTGGAGTGGCCGACTACCGTCAAGGCGTGAATACAGGCACAGATCTTTTCAAACGTGCTGATTCCGCTGTTTATAAGTCAAAAGAGGGTGGTCGTAATCAGGTGAATTTTTACAAGGCATAAATGCTCTCCGCTCCTCCGCGCATTGATATTCTTCCTGAACACTTGATTGACCAGATAAAGGCCGGCGAGGTCATTGAACGTCCAGGGAATTTAATTAAAGAGATTCTAGAAAATGCTGTGGATGCTGGCTCCACCAAGATTGAACTTACATTAAAAAATAACGGCCTGGATCTCATAAGTCTTAAAGACAACGGACATGGGATGAGATTTGATGATCTGCCTTTGGCATTCTCACGTCATGCCACATCTAAAATTTCTCGATTTGAAGACCTATATCGCCTACGCTCTTTTGGTTTCCGCGGAGAAGCCTTGGCCTCCATTGCTTCCATAGCTAAGATTCAGTGCCAATCCTTTATCAAGGATATCAGCGAAGGTTCTGAGATCCGAATTGAAGGTGGACTCACGACTTTTCATGGAAAAAGAAAAAGTTCAACAGAACATGGAACAGAACTTGTGATTCAAGACCTTTTTTTTAATACACCTGCACGACTTAAATTTATTCAGTCTCAACAGTCCGAAAAACAGTTCATCAAACGTGTTGTTTTCGCTTTTATTCTTTCTCATCCAGAAATCGAATTTCATATTAAATTTGAAGATGATGAAAAAAATATTTTCCCAGTGTTTCCCACTCTTAAAGAACGTCTTGAAAATCTTGTGCCTAAATGTAAGGGCCACATTTTATATGCTGAACGGTTTTATGAAAACTGTGAATTAGAGCTCTATCTCATTCCAGGACAAATTAAGACTCCCGTTAAATGGCAGAACGTCTTCATCAATAATCGATACGTCTTAGATAAACAGCTTCACCGGGTTTTGAGTAACGCCCTACTTTCTCATTTGGGTAATGACGATTACCATTATCTTGCTTTTATCAACTTGCCTCCTGACAGCATTGATGTGAATGTTCATCCGAATAAAACCATCATTAAATTTCTTGAAGCCTCAAAACTTCTAAGTCTTCTCACATCGACAGTGAAAGAACTGCAAGCACCGAAAATAATGCCTTCCTCTCCTGCCATCCATGAATCAGAACATGAACCCCAGATACCTAATACACTTCTACAAGAGCGGCATGCTTACAATATGGAAGGTCTTTTTTCTCCTCATCATCTTCCTGACAGAAAAGAGGGATTTTTCTGGATAGGACCATTTTTTATCAAAAATGATCTCGCTGTTTCAGCATTAAAGCTTCTTGAGCACTACACACTCATTAAACTTGAGAATCCCTCACCGACAATTCCTTTGATGGTCAGTGAACCTTTTGCCGCTAAAGGCGTTGCTCAAGGGACTTTAGACAAACTTTTTCAAAGTGGAATGGAAATTGAATATCTTGGATCAGAAACTCTTGTTGTAAGATCCATACCGGAATGGATGAACGGATTTCCTTTAAGGGATGTGGTGGAATGCCTTCTGCATGAAAAAAGTTTTTGTGACATTCAGATCAATCCGTTTGACTGGTCTGAAACAACCTGGAATGACATGATTTCTTCTTTTGACCTGAATATTTTATTACAAAAGAAGATCGTCGTGGATATCAAAAAGACTCTTGCGGAAAAACTTAAATGAAAGTGATTGTAGTTTCTGGACCTACCGCCTCTGGTAAGACAAATATAAGTATTGAACTAGCTCTAAAATTTAATGCCGAGATTGTTAATTTTGATTCACTTCTTCTGTATAAAGAAATCACAATTGGTACTGCCAAGCCTACCCTGCTAGAACAACAAAACATCCCTCATCACATGTTGAATGTTAGAAGTATCTCAGACCCCATGAATGCGGCCGATTACGCTCGAGAAGCTTTACCCATCATCAACAGTCTTTTGCAGAAGAAAAAAAATGTTATTCTGGTGGGAGGAAGTGGCTTTTATCTGCAGGCCTTGATTAAAGGCATGTATGTTTCTTCCACAACTCCTTCTGAGATCTCTAAAAAGTCTGATGATCTTTATAAAAATCAAGGTATCACTCCCTTTCTGGATTTTTTAAAAACTCATGATATAAAAAGTTTTGAAAGGTACCACGAAAATGATCATTACCGGATAAGACGGGCGGTTGAACATTTTTGGAGTCATGCCACTGCCTTATCCTTAGTGAGAGAAGAAAAAGATCAGTCTAACCTCAAAAGTGAAGAGAACAATATTCATGGATGGGACTTGTGCCACATTTATCTTGATCTACCAAAAGAGGAGCATCTTTCCATTATCACAGAACGCACCCAAAAGATGCTTGAAGCTGGGCTCTATGAAGAAGTCTTAGGGCTTTTAAAACTAGGTTTTACAGGTGAAGAAAGGCCCTTACAGAGCATTGGTTATAAAGAAATGTTAGATTATAATAAGAAGATTTATAAAACCATCGATGAATGCAAAGAAAGAATCATCATCTCAACCCGTCAGTTAGCAAAATCACAAAAAACATGGTTCAAACGTGATCAATCAAAGAAAAAATTCCACCCACTCCAGCAAAAAGAACTTCTATTTGCTGAAGTAAGTAGATTTTTAGGACTTCTTTAAGGTTCTGGAGTCAATGTACTGTTTATCGTATGAGGTAACTGAGGCATCGTTTGTTTCGGGAACTCTCCTGTCAAAGCATTCAAGAAAGCAACGATGTCATCAACTTGAGTTTCGTTAAGATCCATATCAAGTTGAGTTTTGGCCATAACTCTCACGGCTTCATGCAACGTTTTCACTTTACCATTATGGAAATAAGGTGCGGTGATAGCGATGTTTCTCCAGGTAGGAACTCTCCAAAGATTTTTATCTTCAACATTTTTAGTTACTTCGTATCGGCCAAGATCTGATGTAATGTCATACATCTTGTCAAATTTCGAACCAGGAATCTGTGGAAACGGTTGATAGTTGCCTTCTCCCATTTTAAATCCATCCCCACTAAAATTGTCTCCTGTGTGACATGAAGTGCAACCAATCTCATTAACCAGTTTCATTCCACGGATCTGCTGAATGCTCATCGCTTTTTTATTTCCTTTGATATACTTATCAAAAGGAGAATTTGGCGTGATGAGAGTTCTCTCGTATGTCGCTATCGCCTTAGCAATATTATCAATACTGATAGACTTTTTATCCTTCGGGAAAACTTTTTTAAAAGCTTCCACATAACCTGGAATTTTTTCCAACCGTCCCACAACAAAATCATGAGATGTCATCCCCATCTCTACACCATTAATGAGTGGACCCTTTGCCTGATCCTCAAGAGTAGCTGCGCGACCATCCCAAAACTGAACGGTTTGAAAAGCTGAGTTCCAAACTGTTGGTGATCCACGTCCACCTCGTTGACCATGAACTCCTACCCCTACAGGTCTTCCGTCTCCACCGTGAGACATCACGTTGTGACAAGAATTACAAGATACTGTCCCATCCATTGATAAACGCGGATCAAAAAAGAGCATTTTGCCCAACTCTATTTTGGCAGGAGTCATGAGATTGTCTTTGGGCTCTGGAACTTTTGTCGGCAATGGCTTAAAAGACCAAGCGTTAGAAGTGACCAGGGTCAAGACAGAAAATAAGATTTTTCTTAGGTGCATTTGGACTCCCTATTGAGTTAAACTACTCACTATATTTTAATGACTATTTTCAAGCACGCAATCGACAATTTATGATGCAATCTCACGATAAACTTAAGGTCATCGTTATTTCGGATGGTACCGGAGAGACGGCTTCGGCCATTACTCGAGCGGCCATGACTCAATTTCAAGAAAAAGAAATATTTTTCACCCGTTATAAGAATATCCGTTCTCGCGAACAAATTGATGCAATATTTCAAGAAGCTGCCATTCATCATGATATCGTTGTTTATACCATTGTTTCAGTTGAACTTCGGGCCTATATCGCAGAACTTTCTAAACGGGATCATGTTCGATCAGTAGATGTCATGGGCCCACTTTTAACGACTTTTTCAAACTTTTTTGAAGCTGAACCGAACTATCGCCCTGGTCTTCTTCACGCAGTGAATGATCAGTATTTTAAACGAGTCGCAGCGATTGAGTTTACCCTCAATCATGATGACGGTCGAAATATCAGCTCACTGGATGAGACTGATGTCGTTCTTGTCGGCATTTCCAGAACTTCTAAAACGCCCTTATCGATGTACCTATCCTTGGAAGGTATTAAAGTCGTAAATGTTCCGATCGTGATGGGTGTCACTTTACCTGAAAAACTTTTTCAAATCGATCAACGTAAGATTTTTGGCCTCACCATTGATCCTGATGCACTTTTTCAAATCAGAAAGAATCGCCTCTCTCGTCTTGGGCTAACAAACGATGAGGGTGATTACGCTGATATCGCAAAAGTTTCAGAAGAGATTGAATGGGCCAATAACATTTTTTCTGAAAATAAGCGGTGGCCTATTTTCAACGTAACCGGCAAAGCTCTTGAAGAAACAGCAGCTGAGATCATTAAACTTCTCAATATGAGAAAAGTTAATCGTTTCAAACAGTCTAAACGTTTTGCAGAAGAGTGAGATAAGTATTGGATCCTGATTATTCTAAAAAATGTTTTTTATTTTCTTCAATTATAAATTCTACTTTTTTCTCGGTCCCTAAAATTGGATTCACAACTTTTGCTTGATAAGTTCCTTCTGGGATTTGCATGTCTTTGAAAGGTAAGGTGCGCTCAATAATTTCACCAGACTCTTCATAAATAAGTTTTGACCCAGCAGTATAGTTTTGAGAGGTTGTCATTACTCCGACACGAGCTTTTTGAAGCACCGGAATCGTTACAACTCTTGATGAGTCATTTTTAGAAAGTCCCACCTTCGCATTAAAGTTAAGGTAACCCGATTTTCTGATAGCAATATTTACTTCCTGATCTAAAGGAACTTTTAATGCCCCCACATACTCTACCTTTTCACCATTCAAATAAACTTCCATCGTGTAATCATAACCACTCAGGACAACTTTACCTTGGTGCTGAGTCGCCTCATCTACCTGCGCTGCTGATGAACCTCTTTTTCCAACTTTTGCCACTGAAGAGATCGCTCTCTCAGCTTTATCACCATGAATGATTTTTTTTAAATTAAGGCCTGTCATTTCTTCAACCATATCTGATTGAAAATATGCCACACCAGCTAAAGAAGCAGTGAGAACAATCATCAGCAAACTTCCTGACGATGAAGATTCCTCTTTCTCAGCTAATTCTTTTTTAGTAATAAATCGGCTATTCGTTGCGCCTTTTTTGGAGGATGACAAATTTCCAGGTTTCTGAGTTTTAATCCCAATTTTTGTATTTTGTGCAACAGCAGGAGAACCCTGTCTATTAAATTTTCTCGTCCCAGTGGCTTCCTTCTGATTCGTATCAATCTCAATCGGCTGAGAGGACTTATCATCAAGAGTCATTTCAAATTCACGGACCTTGATTCTTTCTTCAACTGGAACATTATTCTGAATTCCTGCTTCTTTTTTACTTATTTTACCTGTACGGCTTTCTTCTTTTTTAAGATCTTCGATATAACCTTGAACATCTATTTTCCCGTATTCAACAAACTTATTTTTATCGTTTGAAATCTCTACTTTGAAGAGCTCATCAGAAAAAGTTTGCAAGTCTGAAGCGTTAAATTCAGGGTATGTCGAATATAAAAAACGAATCAAAGCACGGTTCATTTGATCGAGGTTATCATAACGGTGAGCTCTATCTTTAGAGAGGGCCTTCATCACAATCGCATCTAACTCTTTTGGTACTGATGGATTTATCTGAGAGGGAGGTACAATTTTACAGGCCTGAATCTGCTTTAGAACAGCAAGATCATTGTTTGCCTGAAAAAGTTTACGAGAACAAAGAAGTTCCCACAATGTAATACCCACTGCAAATTCATCATAACGAGCATCTAACTCCAGTCCATCAAGATATTCAGGGGCAAGATAAGAGAGTTTCCCCTTAATTGTTCCCGCTTGAGTAGATTCGGAATTGGTGTTGGCCTTAGCAATACCAAAATCAATCACCTTCACAGCTCCATCATAAGTTAACATGATATTGTGAGGTGAAATATCTCGGTGAACAATGTTGTATGGCTTACCTGTTAATTTATCTGTAAAAGTATGAGCATAATGAAGGCCCAGACAAACCTGGGAGATGATGTAACAAGAGATCTCAACAGGAAAAACAACCTTTCGTTCTTTTAATCGATCAAGATATTGTTTTAAGTTAGCACCATGGATGTACTCCATTGCTGTATAAAGTTGATTATTAGTTTTCCCGTAATCATATACTTGCATAATATTTGGATGAAGCATTCCAAATGTAATATTCAGCTCATCTTGGAACATACGAACAAAGGCTTCATCATTTGAAAATTGAGGCTGAACCATCTTAATAGCAACGACCTTATTGGCCTGTTCACCTAAATATCGGGCGCGACAGATCTTGGCCATTCCCCCATCAACGAGGTGGTCCAGAATCAAATACTTACCAAATCTTTGAAATTTTTTGTCGCTCATAATGCCTCATGACTATATCGGATCATGGGAAATTATCTTGAGCGAAAACTCTTTTAAATATCGACTTCCAAGTATCCAAAACTTGGAAAGTTTATACCAAGCTTCGGAGTATCCATCCGAGTAGGCGCACGCTTACAATAGCCTAAGATCTTGTAATTCATGATACGCCAATCAACGGCCGAAGGATGGGTTTTAAGATAGGAACCAAAACCATTTAAGACAACATCATCATAACCATTGAGCTTCATTTGTTCTCGAAAGTTAACGTGGGAAATTTTAGAAGGATCCGAGCTATAACTGACTGAAACGAGCAAGGATTCACATTTTGTGAAATACTCCATTTCTGATGGTGAGAACCATTTTGAAAAAGGGGAATCAGGATCAGCTTTGTAAAGAAGGGTATCAAAATAGAGAGTCATGCCGTGATACCAACTCATTCTTTTAAAAGTGAGCGTATCATTCCAACTCTCTTTTTTAAAAACTCCGCCCTGGATATGAACCTTACCCGTAGTGGTTTGGTTATAACTTTGAGTATTCGCACACCCAATAGCGAAAAGGAGGATGGGGAAAAGAATGGTTTTCATGAATTCTCCTTGAGTCGCTTTTCTAGCCACTTTTTCATTGTTTCAAAAATGGACTGACGATCTATTTCATTCCATAGTTCATGATAGTGGTTTGGATATTGTATGATCTCAGTGATTCGTTTATCAATCCCATGAGCAAAAAGAGTTGTGCTTTCAGGATCAACGATTTTGTCCTTACCTGCGATCAAAAACAAGCTCGGTGTTCTAAGGTAGTATGAGAGGCCACGAATGCGGTCACAACCATCAATGACTTCTTTTGCCATTCTTACTGATATTGAGCGTGGAATAAGTGTATCGGTATCAAAATCATTGGCCCGGGCAGGATCTCGGGTAAGATCTGATCCGCCGTAGATCATTGGCAAATGAACTCTAGAAATAAAAAGATTCAGTTTTTCTAAAAGTGGCACTGATGCCGGACCCAATACTAACTTTGCACGAATACAAGGGCTAGAAAACATCATCCCATGCATAGGATAAGGCCATCCATAAGAAGAATCCAAAAAACACGTGAGTGTGATAAGTCCGCCTAGACTGTGTGCACAGATGAACGTTTTTGTTTCATCATTATTTTTTGTTTGAATGTACGATCCCACTTTCAAAAAATCTTCGACATAAGTTTTAAAACTCGGAACAAAAAGTCTCGGTCCACCACTCTTACCATGTCCAACATGGTCATATACTGTCACGGCAACTTCGTTATAACTTCTCAACCAGAAATCCACAAGCTCTTGGTGACGGCCAGAATGCTCCATTGCTCCATGTACGATCAAAAAATGAAGACGAGGCTTCCCTCTTGAAAAGTGTCTTACATAAAGAGATGACTCTCCATCAGATGATGGAATAAAATACTCTTCGGTCTCATAAGCAGAAATCGCTCGTGCCACTTTAGTTTTCTTGTAAGTATTTTTCGATGGAGCGTTTCGCCTCATCTGTCAGGCCCTGGAAACGAAAAGAGAAACCTGAATTTCCTTCAAGTAACCGTACCACTACGCCAGAAGCTGTAAAATGATAATCTGTATTTTCAGGATGCACATTGATCGAAATCTTATCTCCGGCCAAACCTTTAAAATCATCAACAAGAACTTGAATGCCGCCAACAGAAATGTCTCGGCAGATTCCTTCAAATAGTTTTTTATTATTCTGAATAAAAAGTCTCGCTACAAAAGGTTTTCTTTGATTTACCCTTTTATCCACTTCTTTAATGATCGGAGGCATCTCAGCAAAGATTTCCTGATATTCAGGAAAATCGGCCAGGATCTTCCAATTTTTTAGACCTTTATAATAAATAAATGATTTACCGTTGATTCTGTTCTCTTTAAAAAGTTGCTTAATTTGTTGTAAATTAAACGGTCCATAATCATTAGAAATTCCTTCTCGATCAGATCCAATTCGTACATAAATCGAACGCTCGTTTCCAATTTCTTTAAGAGTAGGTTCTCGCTCCACTTTCGGCGAAGCTGCGAGGGGAAAATCTAATGATGGTGGTGATGCAATGTCGGCCAGGTTCTGAAGTTCTGAAACTTCTTTTATTTTTTTCCACGTTTCAAAACCTTTTTTCCAAACATGATCATCGTGCTTGAGTTCTTGCTTTTGTAACATCGACTCAATAACTTCGATGGCCACCGGACCGTGACGATTACCTTTTAAAACATAATACCAGTTGTCGGTCATAGAATCCTCAACCCATTGAAATGAT
>CAMCZE010000002.1 GCA_945885655.1 Bacteriovorax stolpii
TGATATGCCTGAAGATTTGATCGACGCCATCGAGAACTGTCGCAATGACAATGACGTGAAAAACGTTGGTGTTGAGTGGGCAATTTCTCAGGCCAGAGAGCTTATGGCAAAAAAAGTTCCATGCTTGCATTTTTACTCAATGGGTAAATCTACGGCAATTCAACAGATTGCATCAGCACTCTATTAGTTATTTTTTGGAACCATCGTCCCGAGAACACTGACCACAGTTGTCTTTTTTATTCGTAAGCTCACGAAGCTCTTCTACTTTTTGATAAAAGTAATCTTTTACCTTTTTCCCTTGGTCATTATCCAATAACCAGGCCAGCTTAGATACGCCTGGTAAAGAATGAAGAAGGTAATCCACAACTTCAGGGCCACTGATAATTTTTTTCTCTGTCGTTATCAGATGAACTTTTTCAAGACATTCCTGTCTTGAAAGCTCAGGAAATTTTTCATAAACAGCTTCATCCCGGGCCGAAACAAAGGTTAAATTTTTATCCAAGTATTCAAGACCCTGCTTAAATCGTAAGCACATGGGACACTCTGGATCATATAAAATAAGGGGTAAATGGTATTTCATATCTGTTTATTATATCATGTGAATGAGAAAAATCCTAAAGGTAGCAAATGATGAATAGACGTGAATTTCTTCAATTTCTTGGTATTTCTGGAGTCTTGGCGAAAATACCAGCTGAGGCCTTTGCTAAAACAGCGATAAATTCTCTGCCTCATCTGGCAGCGAACTTGGAAGATAAACTTCTAACTGTTGATGGCCTCCAGTATAAAATCTTAATGCGATGGGGAGATCAAATTAACCTCACTCAAAAATTCGGTTTTAATAATGACTTCATCGCTTTTCATCCACTTCAAAATGATCGGGGAATTTTGTGGGTTAACCACGAATATGTTCATCCTCTTTTTATTAATGGCAATGATCGCACAAAGGCCAACGTTGATGCCGAGATGTTAGAAGTCGGCGGCAGTCTTATTGAGGTCAAAAAAATTAAAGATGAATGGGTCTTTATTAAAGATTCGCAATATAACAGACGCCTCGATGCCAATACCAAAATTCCTTTTGCATGGCATACACCTATTGCCGGATCAACAGTTAGCATAGGAACTGTGTCTAATTGTGCTGGAGGAAAAACACCTTGGGGAACGATACTCACTTGCGAAGAGAACTACGATATGGTCTGGGGAGATCATGACAGAAAAGGAAATAAAACTCCTAGTGGACAGAGCTGGAATATGATTTATCCTCGCCCACCTGAACACTACGGTTGGGTTGTTGAAGTTGAGCCTCTGACAGGAAACGCCAAAAAGCTTATCTCCATGGGTCGCTGTGCTCATGAATGTGCGGCCGTAACAAAAGGAAAAGATGGTAAGGTTGTGGCCTATACTGGTGATGATGCAAACGATGAACATCTCTATAAATTTATTTCTGATTCAAAATCTTCCTTAGAAATGGGTAAACTTTATGTAGCTGATCTTAAAAAAGGGGAATGGATATCTTTAGACAGAAAAGATCAAACGATCCTTCAGAAGAATTTTAAAGATCAAACAGAAATCCAAATATATACACGAGAGGCAGCTAAACTTGTCGGAGCAACACCGCTTGCTAGACCTGAGGACATTGAATTTGATCCTTTGACCGGACATGTTTTTGTGGCCCTCACTAATAATAAAAATAAAAATGATTATCACGGCTCCATTCTGAAAATTATGGAAAATGATAATGACCCTTCCTCTCTTAAATTTTCTTATGAAACATTTCTTACGGGTGGAGAAAATTCCATTTTTTCTTGTCCTGACAATATGGTTTTTGATACAAAGGGAAATCTTTGGTTTACAACAGACATGGCCGCATCAAGTATTGGGAAGGCCCCTTATGAACATTTTGGAAACAATGGCCTTTATGTCTTCATCAGAAGTGGATCTCATGCAGGTGAAGTGATTCGCGTAGCTAGCGCTCCCGTAGACGCAGAATTTACTGGGCCCTGTTTTTCGCCCGACTATAAGACACTTTTCCTTTCAGTCCAACATCCTGGAGAAAGTAGTCTTACAAAAGACAATCCAACCAGCAGTTGGCCAGATGGAAAGATTCCCAAATCCTGTGTTGTAAGCATAACGGGACCAGTTCTTAATAAAATCGTGCAAGGTAAACTATGAAAGAAGAAATCATTAAGTCCTATGTAGAAGCTCATATCTGCAATCATCAACGTGACAAGGAAGATGATTGTTACAAAAAAGGCGCTAAGGAACTGACGGATAATCTCAAGAAGTGGGCCAAAGAAACTCAGAACAAAGAAATAAAAGTCTTTAGAAGTGGGTGTCTCGGAAAATGCTCAGAAGGAATTGCCATCGCTTGTTATCCTGAAAAAAAATTTTTATTGGAGGTGGAATTGGCCGATGAAGAAAAAATTAAAAAAGGCCTTATTCAGGCCCTTGAAAAACTTAAAAGCTAAGATTAATTTTCTGATTCACTACAACACTATTAAATCGTTTTGTCTTATTGCCTTCGAATGAAAAATCATAAGTTCCAGATTTGAGCATGATATAAAAGCTTCCATCTGGATTAATTTTATAAACTTGTACTGCTTTTGTATCTCCCGTACGGAAAATAACAATCCTCTGATAATCACTTAAAGAAGTTTGTCCCTGTACACTCGTTCCTTCTAATCGACTCAAAAGATACTGCCATCCTGGACGATTTCTTAAAACCGTCTTATCGCGCCATTTTGCATAACCAGGATGAAATCCCTGCCATGAGCTATTCACTTCGATCACAAAGGGAATGACTTGATGTTCAACATACATCCAGTCGATGTCACCACCATCAGCATTGTATAAAAGTTCCCAGGCCGTACCAGGCTTATAATCAAGCTTTTTACCAATCTCGGCCCCAATGGCCTGAACTTCTTCGCCTGTTGGCGTTTTAAGAGGGCGACATCCAAATGGATAAATAACAATCTCTGAATATGAATGATAAGAGATATTGAACACCGGTTTTATAGATGCCACAAAACTCATCATGGCCTGAGTTTCAGGTTCTGAAGCCGCAGAAGCACCACGGTAATCTTGGGCTCCCTCCATTGAACTTGAGCCATTACAAGAGTTCCAGCCATGAGGATAGTTTCTATTTAAATCAACACCATGTTCATCACGGGCATTTTTACGCCACATTGAATTCCCATTCCACATTTTGTTATTACCATCGAGGTTAAACATAGGAATGATCCAAATTTCTGTGTTGTTTACCCAATGAGTAACTTCGGTATTACTTCCATAGTTACTGGTGAGATATTCAACCATGTCCGTTGTGATCTCTGGAGTCATCACTTCTCGTGCATGGTGCATGCCATTGACTAAAATGGCGGGTTCAAGTTCGTCAACTTTAGCATTGTCTGAAATTTTGATGGCAAAAATCTCACGGCCTTCTAAGGTCTTACCGATAATTTTAAGTTCCGTAATGTCAGGATGACGAGCATGAATATCTTTTACAAAATCTTCTATCTCGTCAGGATTTTTATACTCATCATCGGGACTCGCAATAAGTGTTTTTGGAAGAGTGTATCTGATAATTGTTTTCTGAGATTGTATCTCTGCTAGCTCTCTCTCGGTAAGAAAAGCCTCAATGTGATTTTCTTTATAGTTAATACCTGTCACATCTAGATCATGTGTTCTTAAGTAGTTTTTGATTGATGGGGTGAAATCAAATCTCACGAGATAAGAACTTTCTGCAAAAACATTTCCACTTAAACATATAGCGGCCAGGATCATCCATTTTGGATTGAACATATCGCACTCCTTTGTCGATTCATAGACAAGGAGATCAAACACCTTCGACTCTGTAAATCAATCCAGAGAGAAGTTAGAAGTTATTGGATTTAAGAAGCTAGGTCTTTACGGAAATCGACAAGCTTTTCTTCGGTATAACCACTCTTCACCATAGCCTCGATCATTGCTTTTAAAAATGCAGGGTCTCTCACATTTTTATTATAAATGTCTAATCCGCGCTTAACTAAACTACTCGGGTTTTTAAGTTTTTTAGCTAAAATGAGATATTCACTAACCATAAAATCGACATCTTGGTTCCCGCCTGCAGGGAAACGTTTCATATATTTTTCGGCTTCATCTATCTGATCATACTCCACTAAAATCGTGATAATCGATCGAGTAAATTTTGGAAATTCTGAACAAGATACTGCAATATTCTCAAAAAACCGGTTGGCCTCAGTAAATTTTCTATTTAACATATTGTGCTTACCCGCAATATACATTCCAGAGCCAATATAATTTATCATGAGCGGAGTTCTTTCATCTAAAGTTGTAAAGACCTCATAATAAATTTGCATATCATCATAGTTTTCCGTTCTTACTGCCAGCCTGACAATCTGAGTAAGTCGCTCAGGATTGGCAGGAAAAAACTGAGCAATTTTTTTTACGACCTGATAAGCCTCAGTAAATTTCTCTTGTCGCATAAAAATTTCATATAAACCAATCAAACATTTAAAGTGGATATTATTAAAAGCTAAACCTTTATTATAAGAACCTTGTGCCTGAGAAGCTTGTTCTTGTAAGTATTCGGCCTGACCCATATAAAAAATGGCCAATGCCGGACGTGGATGCATTGGCTGCGCAGATTTAAGTATTTCAATCGCTCCGGAATAATTTCCAAGATTAATCTGCTCTTTACCTTGCTCAACTCGAAGTACATATTCTGAAGGTTGAACTTTTGAAGCAATGGTAGAAACTAAATTCTCTTGTATACTTTGAAGCGTATATGGCTTGATGATAAATGAATCAACATCTTCCTCAGCTGCTTTAGCGACTGCTGACTGGGAAATGTTGGACGTTACGAGTATAAGACTTAACTTTTTATTGTTCGGATTTTTTTCTCTTACGGCCTTAAATAAATCAAATCCAGAACCACCACCTATCGTATAGTCAGAAAGAACAATTCCAATTTTTTTCGTATCAATAAGCTGAACGGCTTCTTCCAGATGTCCCGCGGTATGAATCATGTGTCTCTTGGCACCCAAGTCCACCATAATTTTCATCAAGCGGTTACGCGAACTAGAATTCTTGTCGACCACAAGAATCTCATTAATTGCAATATAATCGTTAAAAACTTGCTTTTTATCCATTTAAAGTCCGGAAACCTTTTTCATAAAAGCATTAATCTTAAATTGTCGTTTATCTAATTTACTTAAAAACCTTGCCCATGCTTCCAAATAATTTGGATACACATTAAAAATAAATCCCTCGTCACTCGATTGCCCAATAAATCCACTACATAAGAATGTCTCCATAACAGGACCATCAAAAACGGTGATTCTAACTATGACTTGGCTATTTATATCTAACTCTGCTTGGGTCGAAAGAAGCAAACTTTTTTCATTAATTTCAATACCTTCAATTTCCATATTTTTGTTATTCACTAACATTTCAAATTTTATACCACGAGGCTCAACCATCTCGCGTATACCTTGATAGAATTTATCAAAGTCAAAAAGAAGATTCTCAAGATCATTCAGCAAATCAGCAGGATTCTCTCTCTTACGAAAATGTCCTGAGATTGTATATTGACTCATTAAGCTCTTATCCATTGGTTGAATATCGGCCAGCACCACAAAAACGGGCATCGTTTCTAGTTTGCATTTACACCAATCGACCAACTGATGGATGATTCCATCGGTTAAGTAGTAGCTGCATAGAACAAGATCAAAATCGAAGCTTTTAAAAAGGAGTTTTGCCTCTGCCTGGCTCGTTACATAAGTGCATTGAGCACCTAAGGAGATGAGATACGTTGAAACTTTTTCTGAATAATTCTGATCACCATCAATGATAAGTAGAGAGTTTCCGTTTAATCTTTTCATTAGTAGCCTTTTACATTTTTGAGAAAGACATTAATGTTATTCTGACGGGACTCATAGACTTTCATGAACTCTTCGACCTTTGCTTTTGAATTCTTATCGATTTCAATTGTCAGTTGTTCATTACCATCTGCTTCACGATCAACGTTGGCAATTTTCCCTTCAATTGATATTTTTGTATCTTTGTCTAAATAATTAAACTTCATATCAAGCTTAATAGTACTTCCTGCAACGAGACCCGATTTATCTGTTTCGAAAATAAAAGTCTCATCAAAAAAATCTTGCAGGCCACATTCAATTCTTAATCCATCAACACTCACTACTGATTCAAGTGTTGCATTGGCACAGGCCGCTGCAATATCATCGGGCAATTTCTGACTAAGTGTTGAAACACTTAATTTGTCTTGTCTTGCCTCTGCAATTGAAACAACCTTCCTGTCCGGAGAAGATTTTATTTCATTTAGATTGTCTTTATCGTTTGAGTGACCATTGCTACTAAGTTCCTCTAATAGTTCTTCTCCTGCATCATCGTCAGAGCTGTCTTCAAGAAGAGCTTCTTTTTCTTCCGATGAACTGGATCCATCGTCCGTTCGCCGCTTTTTCTTTCCAACCATGTCTTCAGGATTAGTATCGGAATCTTCATCGTTTAAGTTCTTTTTACCAGTTCTAGCACCGGATTTATAATGAGACTCAATTTTGTCAGTTGAACCTTTGCCCGAGGGCATATCGTTTAAGTCATCACCTTGTTCTGATTTTTCTCGTTTTTTTCTTTCACTTAATGGAGTATCTGACTCTTGGTCCTCATCTGCATCGCCTTTAGTCTTGGCCTTAGAACCAGACTTATAATGAGATTCCAACTTATCAGTACTGCTTTTACCATCAAGACCATCTTTTGATCTCGGAGTTAGTCCTTCCTGCTCTTCTTTTTCTTTTTTCTCTTTTGCATCCAAATTTTCATTCGGATTGTGTCCCTTATAATGAGTCTCATGGTGATTATCTTTATTTCCTTGGGATAATTGAGCACCCTCACGATGTTTCTCAGGAGAAGGGCCTTTTAAGTCTTCCAGTGGTTTTTCATGAAAATCACTTTTTCCACCATACTGATTACTCTTATTGGAATTGGGGTCAAACTTCTCGGCTTCGTTATGACCCTCATAATGAGTTTTGTGTTCTTGATTCTTATTATCTAAACCTAGCTGTGCCCCATCACGATGTTTTTCAGATGCTGGCCCAAGAAGATCTTTGTTAGGATTTTCTTTCAGTCCCTCTTTTCCGTACTGATTACTTTTTTTATCATTCGCATCAAATTGTTGAGCTTCGTTATGACCTTCATAGTGAGTTTTATGTTCTTGGTTTTTATTATCTAAACCTAACTGAGCACCATCGCGGTGTCGCTCTGAAGCGGGACCATCTTGATTTTTATCAATCTTCTCTTCACCAGAAGTTCTACCTGATAGCGGACCAGATTCTCGGCCTGCTTTAACCTTACCTTCTAAAGGATCAGTGCTTAGCTTTTCCTCTCCGTCAGTTTTTCCTTCAAGGTTCCCACCTAGATCACCCTCAGCGGAATTTTTACCACTAAGATCGGCCTGCTCAATATTATCAGTCTTACCTTTTCCTTCAAGATTTGTATTGATGTTATTATCATTTTCAATAACATCATTTTCTCCGGCAGCCTCTCTATCTTTTTTAAAAACTAATTCCTTGTCAAAACTTTCAAGGATGGCCTCTTCTTTAGTTTTTGCATACTCCGAGTTCTTCGAAATTGTTAAAACCTTATCTTTAAGTTTGGCCCTAGTCTTATGCTCATTCTTTTCCGTTCTATGAAAAAGCTCAAATGAAGTTCCTGTCATTAACCACTGGTTTTCTTTCCAAACATACTCTGGTTTTTGATCACCGTTATAATACCAGTTCCCTTTTTCAGGAAAAAAAGATTCTCTGTTTTCAGGCTTCATTTCAAAACGCCAAATATTCTTTTTACCTTCTACTTCCATCCATTGGCCAACGTAAGGTCCTGGACCAGTAAATCTCACAAGCCATTTGCCGAGAACTTTTTTACAATCAGCGGCTTCATTTTTAATTAACCAAATATCATCTTCACAATCAATTGCCGCTTGCCACTGAGGGGTCTGGTCTAAGGCTTTTTTCTCTTCTTCTTTTTCTGATTTTAGAGATTTTGCTGTTAGTTCTGCACTCGTATTCTTCTTAGATTGTGCGACAAGAGACTTCATCCAAAAATCGATTTTAAATTTAAGTGCCTTAACATTAATAGTAGGCTCAACCAAATCTAAGATACCTAATTTCTGAATAGCTTTTTCAAATTGTTTAAGACCACTGAAGTTAATCACGACGATTTTAACAATGTTCTCCTTTGGGAGACTCTTTTGTTGTTTCATAAACGTCGCGATTTGCACCAAGTCACTTTTATCTTTCAAGGAAGAAATAACAAGACAAACAGGTTCTGTTCCGAGATAAGTAACTAACTCATTTGAAGTAGAAAAGTCTTCGCCTGCGAACGGGGTTACGCGCATGACTTCCGATAAAACTTTCCAGTCTTGCTTAAATAGAAATCTGGAAACAGGAATATTACCGCTCATGAGGACCTTTTAAGTAAGAAAACTACTCTTCCCCTTATCGACTTTTTGAAATTATTCTTAAGTGGTAAATTCTTTAACCTATTAAAAGAATAGCTTTTGACTACAATAGTGGAAGAACAGGGCGTTGCGAGCTTATATGCAAGAAAACGAAGACAATCAGGATCCAGAAAATCAAGACCTCTTACAGGATCTCTCGGAAAACGGGAGAACTGAAGAGCTTGTTGAAATGTTTGAAGAACTTCCAACGATGGATGTTGCCGATTTTTTAGAGGAAAAGCCAGTTCAAGATGTTGTCAATTATCTTCTTGAACTTGACCTGGAAGATCAGGGAAGGATTTTTTCTGACCTATCTCATGACCTTCAATTAAAAATATTTAACCTCGTTGACCGCAGAACTTTTGCCCGTATTTTCGGACAAATGTTCTCAGATATTCGGGCCGATCTCTATCAAGAGCTTTCTAAAGAAGAACAAATTGAACTTCTCCCCTATTTAGATAAAAAGGTTCGAGAAGACGTTATTATTCTATCAGCTTATCCACCGGAAACGGCCGGTGGAATTATGAACACGGATTTTGCCACCATCTTCGCTGACATGACTTCATCTGAAGCTTTGAATAAAATTCGTAAAGATGCTCCTTCAAAAGAAATGATTTATTATATTTACGTCGTTGATAATTCCATGGTCATGAAAGGTATCGTCACACTCAAAGATCTTGTGATGAATGAGCCCCAAACCAAGGTAACTGATTTTCTCAACGAGTTTTTCATCTCCTCAGAAGTTAACGAAGATAGAGAATCGGTCGCTCAAAAAATTGAACGTTATGATCTTGTTGCCATTCCTGTACTTAACTCCCTTAACCAGCTCGTTGGGATTGTTTCGCATCAAGAGGCCATTGATATTATCCGTAAAGAAGAAACGGAAGATTTAGAAAGACTCATGGGGATCATGCCCTCAGAAAACGACGAAGAGTATCTTGCCACTTCTTCTTTTCACCATTTTAAAAAGCGAGTCATCTGGCTCGTGTCTCTAGCAGCTATCGGAATTCTATCAGGAATGATCATCAATGAGTATCAAGGTCTACTTGAACAATTTATTATTCTTGCTATGTACATGCCTATGATGGCAGCAACTGGAGGTAATACAGGTTCTCAAGCTGCAACCGTTGTTATTCGAGCTCTATCTCTTGGTGAAGTTACTGATAAAGATTGGCTTAAAATTGTTCTAAAAGAATGCCGTATTTCTTTTATGCTTTCAGTTTGTGTCGCCGCTCTCACATATCTTAAAATCGCATTTCTTTCATTTCATGCTCTGCTTCCCACAAATTTCAGCATGAGCTACATCGGTATTATCATTTCTATCGCCATTGCTATCCAGGTTATAACTTCCGCCATCATTGGGGCCAGCCTTCCACTTATTGTAAGACGCTTGGGTGGTGATCCGGCCGTAGTCGCAAGTCCGGCCATCACCACAATTGTGGATATTACAGGTCTACTTATCTATTTTACCGTTGCAACATTAACCTTAGGTGTTTCCTAACCCATTTCTCAGAGCTAAGATTAAATTCCCTTGAAGGAGTTTTAATATGCAAGTTGTCATTTTGTGTGGTGGCTCTGGTACTCGTTTATGGCCTATTTCGCGGTCATTATATCCAAAACAATTTGTTCGTTTATTTGGAAATGAATCCCTTTTTCAAAAAACGTTAAGAAGAAATATTAATCAAGCTGACTCCTTCACCATCGTTATCAATCAAGAACAATATTTTATGGGACTTGATCAATTAGAAGAACTTAAAATACCTAATAAACGTAAATTCATTTTAGAGCCAATTGGCAGAAATACAGCTCCAGCAATTGCCATGGCAGCTTTTGCAAGTGAACCAGAAGAAATTCTTCTTATCGTGCCTTCAGATCATCTCATTGAAAAAACGGATGACTATGAAAAATCGATCAAAGAAGCCATCAAACTTGCCAATGATGGAAACCTCGTTACCTTTGGAATTAAACCTGGCTATCCAGAAATTGGTTATGGTTACATCGAGGCAGCGGGTTATGATGTAAAAGCTTTTAAAGAAAAACCTAATCTTGAACTTGCTAAAAAATACCTTGAGGCTGGAAATTATTTTTGGAACAGTGGTATGTTCTGTTTTAAGGCCAATACTTTTTTAAACGAACTTAAAAAACATGCCCCAGATATTTACGAGCAAAGTAAAAAAACATTTAACAACAGTAAAGCTGATCCTGCTATACGCTTAAATGCCGAGGATATGAAGGCCATTCGTTCCGAGAGCATCGACTATGCAGTCATGGAGAAATCTCAACACGTTAAAGTCATTCCTGCAGATATCGGCTGGAGTGATCTTGGCTCTTTTGATTCCCTTTACGAAGCACTTCCAAAAGATGAATCAGGAAACACTATTGCCCAAAATGTTATTCATTCTGGATCAAAAAACAACCTCGTTATCAGTCATAAACGTCTCATTTCAACAATCGACGTAGATGACTTAATGATTGTCGATACTATGGATGCACTTTTGATTGCTAAAAAAGGTTCCACTCAAAAAGTGAAAGAGCTTTTAGCTGAGGTAAAAAAACATTCTACTGAAATGACCAATGTTCACACGACGGCCCATAGACCTTGGGGTACATATACAATTCTAGATGAGCACGCTGAGTACAAAGTAAAACAAATTGTAGTTCGTCCTGGGGCAAAACTTTCGTATCAGTACCATCATCATCGCTCTGAGCACTGGATTGTTGTAAGTGGTACGGCCACAATTACTATTGATGATAAAACCTTTGATCTTAAACAAAACGAGTCGACCTTCATCCCTCGTGAGGCAAAACATCGTTTGGCCAATAATCAAAAAAAAGATCTTGTACTCATTGAAGCCCAGGTTGGAAGTTATCTTGGCGAAGATGATATTGTGCGTCTTCAAGACGATTACAAGCGTAACTGATTGATACTTTTAGCACTTACACCCACTAGACTTTGTTCAATAAGAATTGGTAGAGTAAAAAAAATACACACTCTCTCCGAGGACCTATATGTTTCGATCAGTTTTGATCCTAATCGCTTTTTGTTACGTCTTAACGACGCTAACAAAATTCTAACTCAGGAACGGTGAAATGGAATTCACCTCAATCCTCTCAGTATTAAGTTCTTTTTTTAAAACCTCGGTACTTACTAAAAAAAAATCAATCCCATTCACAGTTTTTATTCTTTCACCTCATCCCGATGATGAGTGTATTTCAGGCTCACTTGCCTTAAGACTTGGGCTCGAAAATCAAATGAAGCTCATCAACATAGCTGTAACTCTTGGCTCAAATAAGGAGAGGCAAAAAGAACGTTTGAAAGAACTCCGCGATGCAAACAAAGTCCTAAATATGAAAATGGAAGTTTTAGGCGAAGACTGGAAAACGAAAGAAAAAGAACTCAAAATCCTATTAGAAAAGTATCGGCCGCAAATAGTTATTGCCCCTCATGTTAAGGATCATCATCCTGCACATGTTAAAACCGGCGAACTTTTACTCAAAACAGTTAAAAAAAGTAAATTGCCTGCAACAATCATCGCCTGGAGTGAATTCTGGGGCCCTCAAAAAAAAATAAATCTTCTCCTTGAAGTACCTCAAGAAGTTTTAGAACTTCAAATTAAAGCTCTTCAAAAACATGTTGGTGAGATTAAACGTAATCCATATCATTTAAGATTACCGGCATGGATGATGGATAATGTACGCCGAGGATCAGAACTTGTTTCAGGTAAAGGCAGTGAAGCTCCTAATATGGCCTATGGTGTTCTTCACCAACTCCAACTTTTAAAAAATAAAAAAATCACTTCTTTAAAATTAAAAAAATCAGTGCTGACTTCTGAAGATGATATCGGTCAGATGTTTAAGTTGATTTTACTTGCAGCTTCAGGATCCAAGACTAAAACAAAATGAGCATGTGACTTTAAATACGTTACTGGGCATTTGTCATCGTTATGGTGGTTCACAAGATACTTAATCACATCAGCCTTATTTTTTCCTGTAGCAAGCATTACAAGCTCTTTTGCTTCCATGATTGTTCCTATGCCCATCGATATTGCCTCGGCCGGAAGGTTTTCAGTGATCTGAAAACTTGGCCTATTTGCAACAAGGGTACTGGGAGAAAGTTTAACCAATCTGGTTCTTGAATTTTTGCTTGATCCTGGTTCATTAAAACCCACATGACCATTTTGACCCACTCCCAAAAGCTGAAGGTCAATCCCAGAACTTTCACGTATGGCCCTTTCATAATTCTGTGCCGATTCATCAAAATCTTTCACATGGACAGATGGAAAAGCAAAATGATCCTCCGAAAGCCCCAAAGGTAAACGTACATGTTGATCAATGTAGGATTTAAAACTGGAAACATGGTTTTTAGGCAATCCTACGTATTCATCCAGCATAAAAAAAAAGGATTGCTTCAAATTAAGTGGCCGTGCTCGAACTTTTTGTACCAGAATCTTATAAACAGGTTCCATGGTTCGTCCCGTGGCAAGTCCGATAACGGGGTTTAGAAGCCCCTGAAGCTTGTCATAAACGATTGAGGCCACTGCCTCATTGGCCTCAGCTGTACTTTGGGCAAGGATAATTCTCATACTGAAATCTTAACCTCCATTCTATAGGCCAATCAACATAATACTCTGTAAAATATTCGGATTCCGAATTCAACATTTTGAAATCGGAATATTTTGTATTAAAACCCTACTATGAACGCCAATTTATCTATTCTCATCATTGAAGACGACAAGTACACACGCCTCAATTTGAGAGATATTCTTAAACCATTTGGTATTGTAGAAGAGGCCCATGATATTGAAATGGCCCGTTTAAAGCTAAGTGAACGCTTTTTTGACATTGTTATTACTGACATTGAATTAGGTAATGGCTCAGGAGTGGAATTAATCCCTCAGATTGTGAAAAAAGGTTCTTATTGTATCATTGTGAGCTCATACGAAAATGATGACATCATCGAGGTTGTTTATACGTTAGGTGCTAAACATTATCTGTCGAAGTTTAGGTTAAAAGAACAGCTCCCTATTTATATCAATAAGTATTTACAAGGTAAGAGTTCTCAATTTGAACGATTTATAAATGAAGACTTCATTACTCAAGACCAAGAAACAATTCAGGATCTTAAAAAACTTTGTGAAGCGAACTTAAAAAATCAAACTCTGTTTATTTCAGGTCCCACAGGAACTGGTAAAAGTTTATTGGGAAAACTCATTCATGAGATGACTCATCCGGAAGGAAACCTGGTCCATATTAACTGTTCGGAAGTATCTGAAAGCTTGCTTGAGTCTGAACTTTTTGGACATGAGAAAGGTGCGTTTACAGGAGCAGATCAGAAAAAAGACGGAAAACTAAAGTTGGCCAATGGAGGTACTCTTTTTTTAGATGAAGTTGCAACGATGACTATTTCTATGCAACAGAAACTTTTAAAAGCTTTGGACGAAAAAACTTTTTATCCTGTAGGTTCAAGAACCCCTGTTACATCTCATTTCACTCTTATTACTGCAACTTGTGAGGATCTTACAGAAAAAATGAAGAAAAAAGAGTTCCGCGAGGATTTTTATTACCGCATCTGTGGTTTTCAATTCCATCTTAAGGCCTTAAATCAAAGACCATTAGACATAGAACTTCTTATTAAAAATTTTCAGAAAAAATCTCATCGCCGTTTTATGATAAAGTCCGATGCTCTTAACCAACTGAAAGATCATACTTGGCCTGGTAACGTACGGGAACTTTTAAAGTTTTGTGAACAATTTTCACAAAATCAAACGGGAATCATCGACTCTGGATTCATTAAAAAAATGCTTCCAACTAAAAAAGTTTTATTAAACCACACACATGACTGGGAGTCACATGTCTTTGAACATGGTCTACGCTCATATATCAATCACATAGAAAGAAAATCCGTAGAAGAATCTCTTAAAAGAAATAAAGGTAAAATCACGACTTGTATCAAGGAACTTAAAATTTCAAGTTCCGCTTTTTATCGCATCCTTCAAGAAAACCAACTTATTTTGTAGTTGGCACCAACCTTGCTTAAAGGTCAGCAACTTTAAAAAAGGAAGTTGGCCATGAGTTTACAAAAAAAAACTATTAATCGATATCGACATTTTTTTCCTGAAGATACACTTCGTGAAGTTTCTGCTCGCACAGGAATTCAAATCACTCGAATTTTCAGACTCTTTAACGGAAAAAACATGAAAGTCGCTGAACTTGAAGCCTTTCAAAACATTATTGATCTGAAGTTATCAGAAAATAAAAATCTTAAAAGAGTCGAAAATGCTTTAGATGAAGCTTATTCGATTCTCACAAATGAAGAGTTATACAAAATTGCAAATTATATTGAGAGAAAAGTAGTTGCACGTAGTTACAGTCGTTATCACCTTAATTCATTTAAAGATGCAATCATCGCTTAGGAGTTATTATGAAAGGATTATCATCACTCGAAAGAATTATTTTAGAATGTGTCGGAAAAGGCAGTCTAAGTTTTCAAGAAATTCAGACTCAAACAGGAATCTATGAAAATATTTGTTTTAATCTTATCCAAGCTCTCATCATTAGGGGTCTCTTAAAGAATGAAGGTGTTAAATATAAAATTTCAAGCTCATTATCTCCACTCGTGCTTGAAGAAATAAATGGTCATGAAGCAAAAATCGCTGAATCCCTTGAAATGATTGAAGCTGTTATTGAACAGACCTCCTGCCGAGTTTTTCGTTTTCAGAAAATAGCACTAGACCCAAAAGATGAAAAAATATTCCTCGCAATGTTATCAAACTTCGAATCGTTTTTATCCGACGCTCATAAAAAATCTCAGGCATCAGTTCCACTTAAAGAAAGAAAGATTATTTTCTGGGGAATGGGAGAAGTTCAAAATTTAATGCACAAAATAGTTACTGGAAGATAATATGAGATTTCTCATGCTCATCATTTTATTTTCCTGCGGCAAGCACACAATTCCTACATCAAAAGACTTGTTTGATGATGATGGTGACCAAATCCTTAATTATGAAGAGATCGGCGACAATCAACACATCGCTCAAGTGCAGGCACTTAATGAAATCCAAGGAGTATTAAGTTTTGGCCATAAAAAGAACTCACATGAAAGAATAGAACTTCTATTTGATAATCAGATTAATTTTACAAACAGGGCCTATGTTCTTTTAACAAAAAATGCTCGTTTTATCACTCAGGATGAATACTTTTCGGAATTCGCAAAACTAAGATTATATAATTCTAAACAAAATTTTGACATTAACTTAGACTCTTATAACATTAAATTGAATTTTAAAGCTCCTGTTAAAAAAGACTATCACCTCGTGTATGTTCATAAGGATAAAAAAAGAATACTTGCTCCTTGGAGCTTAAAAGTCGATATCACATTATCCAAGACCGATTTACAAAATCTTCTTTCAAATAAATCACATATTATTCTTACAAATAACTCGACCCAACGTATTCAAGAGAAGACTTTTAGGGTCTTTTATAGTGATGGTGTTACAAGCACAATCTATTATGTTTCCAGAGATTTCGGTTTTTCTAATTTCTTAAAGTTGATGAAAGTTGATAGTTATATACTCAGTGATGATGTTCATTTCTTTTTTGATAAACGAAGCGATCAAGTTGAGGAATGGTGGGTTAGAGACTTGGGAAATGATAAAGTTATTGCGAAGGCCCCAATCAGTACCTTAAAAAACGTTTTTCTCCAAGGATATAATCTGACAAACATTATTGTAGATAGACGCAAGGGTTTTACTTATGCCAATGCCAATTTAAATAATCCTGAAGGAGCAAAAGTATTTTTAAAAATTCACCCTACCATGACCTCTGTTGGTCTTAATGCTTATAGTTCAACATACACAAGAAATAATTCCCTAGAGAGATCAATAACATGTATCAATTATTATCGAGCTCCAGCAGAAGAAGTTAGCGTACCTATCACGATAGATCTTTTTACTCAGGAAGTTCATTTTTCTTCACTCGGAGTAGTTATTCCAAACGATTGGAAGCTTTATGAAGGTTCTGACAAAAATGGCCTGTATTGGGAAGTCGGTTTTAATTCCTTACCACCGATGTTTATAATGAGTTTACCCAATAAAACTTTTCCTCCAGGACATTATATCGGTCTCTACAACACTACATGTCCACAATATGCAACCGTTATAACGGTTCCAGTAAGCGATGAAGGTAGATTTCTTCTTGAAATTGAAGCCTATGTTGAGAAGATGGAATAAAGTCTCTACAATAATCCAATGGCCCTTTGTTTAATTACTTGTAACATTCGTTTTGATAATCCTGCCGATGGTCACCATGCATGGCCCCATCGACGGGATTTTTTAGCGCAAACCCTTCTTAAACATAATCCTGACATCATTGCGACTCAAGAAGGCAGATACCAACAATTGAAGGACTTTGGGAGCAATCTTAAAAATTATGAGTTGATAGATGAACATCGATCTTGGAGTAGTGAACGAATGTATCCATCTTTTTTTATACGTAAGGATCGATTTGAAATTTTAAAAAGTGAAGACATATGGTTATCGGAAACTCCAAATATTGCAGCAAGCAGATCATTTGGAAGCGCTTTTCCCCGACTCATGACTTGGCTAAAGATTCGGCCTAAAAACTCAGATAAAAATATTCTTATTGTTAATACTCATCTTGATCATCTCAAAGAAGAGACACGTATCGGACAAATAAACGTATTAATTCAGGAGATAAATAAGATCTGGCAATCAGAATGTCCGTTAGTGCTCATGGGAGATTTTAACGAGAGTCCCATAGGACAAGTCAGACAGATTATTAATAAAGAATTTCCTGACCTGCAAGATGCCTGGAAGTCTTTTAATAATATCGAAGAGACATCTCATCATGCTTTTAAGGGAAAGATGGACAATGGAACCCGTATCGATTGGATTCTAGTCGATAAAAATGCCAAGATTCAAAGCTGCATTATGGATAAGACAAATAAAGAGGGGCTTTATCCAACGGATCACTACCCTATTATAAGTAAGATTAAGTTTTAGTGGCGACCTCTTGTCCTAAGTGAAGATAAGTCTCAATACCCTTAGAAGTATTGGCCATGATATCTTCAGAAGGTTTCCAAGCACCTTTTTCACCTAAAAGAATCACTGTGGATCCTCCAAAAAGGAAATATCCCTTCTCCTCGCCTCTAACAAAAGGCTTGTTCCATCGATGAGATTGTACAATCTTACCAACACAGATGGCCCCCACTTCGATGTAGGCCAACTTACCAAAATTTTCAGTTTGAAGAATTGAAACATGACGTTCATTTTTAATAAAAATTTGATTTTTATATTTGATTGCTAATGGATTCACAGAATCATAAGCACCAGGCACTCTAAAATTATCCAACACATTACCATTATCAGGATAATGATAGCGATGATAGTCAACAGGACAAAGGCGAGCAATCATCAAAGGCCCACCTTCAAATATTTTGGCCACTTGTTCATTTCCAACTAAATCCTTAGCTTTAAGGTATTGGCCCTTAACTGGATAAAGCTTTTTATCATCAATAGCATCAAATCCAACATAACGGGCCTCAGCAAATGCTGCCATCTTAGTATTATCCGAAATAAAATTTCTTTTACCCATTTTAAATTTACGGATAAAAAATTCATTAAAACTTTTATATGAATCTCTGATATCTTGAGCGGGACGACTTCCTGCTTCATAATCATCAATTGGAATATTAAACTTTTCAATGAACGGTCTAACTTTTGAATGACTCATAGGCATATCTTGAAACGCCCCATAGGCCTGACTAAAAAACTTATTCGTAAATGCTCCGCCCAGTTTTTGCCCAGCAAAAGAACAATAAAGAAATTTTATAAACCAATCCCCATAAACTTTTTCTATTTCGGTATTGCCGCTCACGCGGTTAAAGTACCTAATTTCTGGTGCAGTATGTAGGATTGACATAAGATTTCCTCTTGGGAGTTTTATAGAAACATATTATACTGGGGCATCTAAGTTCATGTCAAAGTGAGGAATACAAATGAAACTGATTCTATTCATGTACCTTAGTTTATCTTATTTGACTGCATTCGGTGGAGATCTTCTTTCGGTTGAAACCAAAACTATCGAAATTTACCGGAAAGCTGTACCCTCCACTGTAAACGTTTCAAATATAAAACTGGCCCGGAATTCCTTTTATGGTGAAATTGAAGTTCCACAAGGGGCCGGTTCTGGATTTGTTTGGGACCAGGAAGGTCACATCATCACTAACTTCCACGTTGTTCAAGGTGGCAATAGTTTTGTTATCACTTTTTATAATGATCCTAAACATTATAAGGCCAAACTCGTTGGTACTGCTCCAGAAAAAGACATTGCAGTCCTTAAATTACTAGAGAAACCAACGAAACTTTCTCCCATTGAATTCGGTTCATCTAAAGATCTTCTTGTAGGTCAATACTCATTTGCTATTGGATCACCTTTTGGTCTTGATTATACACTTACTTCTGGTGTGATTTCAGCGCTTGGAAGAAAAATTGATGGTATTGGCGGTGTAAAGATCAACGACATGATTCAAACTGATGCTGCTATCAACATGGGTAACTCTGGGGGTCCTCTCTTAGACTCATCTGCAAAACTTATTGGAATGAATACCGTTATTTTTTCGACCAGTGGATCAAGTGCGGGACTTGGGTTTGCTGTACCGGCAGACACCATAAGAATGATTGCGCCTCAACTCATCCAACACGGGAAACTAATACGTCCAGGGTTGGGAATTGGAATTGTTCCAGACAGTATGAAAGAGCGTCTTATACAAGGCAATAAAGGCATCATCGTTTCTTACGTAGATGTTAAAGGATCTGCAGGTAAAGCAGGTATTCAAGGCATGACCCAAGATCGATTTGGAAGAATGTACTTAGGAGACGTGATCTTAAGTGTAGATGGCCAAGAAGTGAACGGACTTGATGATATTTATCAAGTCCTTGAGAAAAAGAAAATTGGCGACACTGTGAATGTTACTCTACGTCGAGAGGGAAAAGCAAAATCAGTTAAAGTGACACTACAGGCCCTGTAAGTTTTTAACTGCATTTTTTAAAGTTACTTCTTTTTTAGCAAAACAAAACCTTAAATACCTCTCTCCTTCAGTTGATTTCAAATAAAATGCTGAAGGAGGAACGGTAGCTACTTTATTTTCTTTGATTAGTTTTAGAGCATAATCTACATCATTGAGTTTTGTTTTTCCTGAAATAGGAACCATCATAAAATATGTGCCTTTAGGGCTTGAGAAATCAAAACCTAACTGCCGCATCTCCTTATAGAAGAAATCTCTTTTTTCTTTATATAATGAAACAAAACCAGGTAAATATTCAGGCAACTTTTTTAAACTTTCAGCAACACCCTCTTGCATAGGAGTTGAGACAGAAAAAGTCACATATTGATGAACTAATCGGCAGGCCTTTGAAACAGTTTCGTTAGCGCATATCCAACCAATTTTCCATCCCGTCACACCAAAAGTTTTTCCGGCACTTGAAATAGTAATTGTACGCTCCTTCATACCTTCAAGAGTTGCTGTTGGAATATGCTTACAACCATCAAAAACTAAAAACTCATACACCTCATCCGACAAAAGATAGGCATCAGATTTTTCCGCGGCTTTCGCCACCATTTCAATTTCTTGTTTAAGCCACACTTTCCCTGACGGATTATGGGGATTGTTAAGAATGATGAGTTTTGTTCGAGGTGAAATAGCAGCATCTAATTCTTTTTGATCAATTAAAAAATCGGGAGCATGCATCGTAACTGGAATAGGTATACCACCTGCCATCTTAATTGATGCAACATAGGAATCATAAAATGGCTCCAGTACAACAACTTCATCACCAGGGTTAATGAGGGCCGTGATCACAAGATAAATTGCTTCTGTTGCTCCTACTGTTACTGTCACTTCTGATTCTGGATGATAGTTTAAATGATAAAAACTTTTATAATAATTTGCGATCTCCTGGCGAAGGTTCGCCGTTCCATGAAAGGGTGCATACTGATTATGGCCCTCCTGCATTTTTTTATAAACAATGTCCTTGAGCCAGTCTGGCCCATCAAAATCAGGAAATCCCTGTCCCAAGTTAACAGCATTATGTTCACGGGCAAGTTTTGAAATCACACCAAAAATCGAATCTTTAAAACCGGCAATACGGAGAGCTGTATCTTTCATGCTAAAACCTCTTCTTTCAAATCTATCATTTTAAGCAAGACTATTCAATTTGTTGAGTGATTTCCAAATACGACATATTACGACGAAGGTTTTGAATATAGACATTTTCGTCAGGGGTAGGATGTTCTGTGTTTGATTGTAGATATTTACTGCGCCCCATATAAATGTAGGCCAAATATTCCAGACGGTTTTCACGAGTAATCTGCACTTTATCTGCATCATTCTTATTTTTTTCAGCAATAGTTTTCAGCCTAACCATGGCATCGGCCAAATAGGCCATGGTTGCAATCGCTGCATTTTTTGGTTCACCTAAATTATCATCTTTAACATCGGGATATTTATTTCTCCATTCTCCCGCAGGTAAAAACTTTATCTGCGTAAATCCACGTGAGTTTTTTTCGTCATATTTTTTATCAATAAAAAGATTTGCAATATCTTTATATGTCGATAGAAGCCATTGCGTATTTTCTTTAAGGAAATATTTTTCGCTTCGACCAAAGTCACTTTCGTTTCCCATAACAGCGTAGGCCATCATCGCGAGGTCATTATAATCATCATTATCCAAAGATAAGGCCTTCATTAAAGTTGATTTTTCTGATACTAATGTGTTTACAAAGATTTCAGAATCTTTCGTTTTTCCCTGTGGATTAGTAATCTTTATCTGAATCGGTCTAGAAGATTTAGTTGAATTAAAATTATACAATCCTAAATCTTTAATTGGCACAGGATTCTCTGAAAAGAGATTAATCTGTCCATTCTTTAAAACAAAATGATTCCCCTCTTCTTCTGGCAAAACATAGACCTTACAAGCTGGACCCATCCATTTTTTGATAGTTTCAAAATCTTTTTCTTTAAGATTTACACATCCTCCAGTGACTCTTCTATCTGCAGGGTTTCCGGTTCCAAAACGTTTGTATCGTTCGGGGAGATTGGTAGGAACTTGATGAATAGCAAAAACAATATCTTTACTTGTCTGGGTAGAAAGTGAAAAAAGATTATTGTTAAAATTCTCTTTATAATAATCATTGTTGTTTTTGAGTTGATCAACGGTAAAAACACCAGCGCCTGTCGTTTTGTTAGATAATTTCTCAAAGTCTGTTGCTTTGGTGAATCTTGTTCGTTGATCCGAAATTCGAGAGCCCACCAAAACTTCTGTTTCAAAAACTTGTATTCCATTTAATGCATACACTTTAAGACTAGCAAGTCTTTTACTTACTACAATATAGTGGCCACAGTCCTTGCTTGGAAAGTCACGGTGATAATTTAAAATAATTTCTTCATCTGAAAGATACTGGTATGATTTACGACGATTTTTTTCTACCTTCACGTCCTGAGCTGCAGGTTGACGACTAAATGGTGATGATGGATTTTTACCAGTAATTGAATCGTAGGTTTGATTTTCAAAAGTATAATATGGAAAACTATTTCTAATCGCATTGGCCCTCACAAGAAGGATCGCAGGGTTTTCAGATTTCAAATCCTCGGCCAGAATATCCATGCCTTTTTTTCTCATCTCCATAACAATGATAGTTGCCGGATTTTGATTCATTCCTTGCAAATTATATAATTGTCCTTTATGAACAAACGTCTCGTCTCCATTAAGCATGGCCTTTACTTGAGAATTTAAATAATCTTCATCATCAGAAGTTATATAAGATCTGTAAAGGGCCCTGCGGGCAGGAGGAAGAAGATTCAAAGCATCTTCAATAACAATAACTTCACCTGTACTTCGTTTATAAAGCTTACCCTTATTTTCAAAAATCTTATCTTCACTCATTATGGCCGATGCCATCTTTTGTTGAAATTCTAAGTCTTGTTTTTCTATATTTTCGAGTAAGCCTGCTTTTTGTTCCCGTTTAATAATTTTCAGAGGATCTTGAATCATGAGACCAACATCAGAAACATAGATATTATGAGACTGCTCAAGATCTGCACGCTTTTGTCCTGCTGGTCGTGATGGAGATGAAACATGAACTGGATTTTTCTGAGCATCCATAAATATTATTTTACTTGTAGATGCACTCACCTTGGTAGAAGTACCCGTTTTATTTCTTGGTTTTTTTGTATGTTTCACTTTAAGCCATAAATCCCCATATGAGAGATCTTCAAATAACTCATCATCTGTATGAAGTTTTTTTGTAATACTCTCCCAAAGCACATTCTGAATGTCGTTATTTTTCATAAATAGCTCTGACATAGACATATCACTCGGATCACAGATCTCATCATTTTGGCAGGCCTGTGGTACGTTCATCGTATCAAAAAAATCATTCATTTTATTTTGTAGATCACTCATTATCTGATCCAGACCACTAAGCTTCATATCGATATTAAGTTCTCTTTTATTTTTAGTGTGAGGTATTCCATAATCGTGATTGATCATCTTTACAAAGTTCATAACACCTTGAGGGCCATCGGTCGTGAACATGCGGTGATCATACACGCCATTTTTTTTTGTTGCTTTTTCTTTCTTCGCAATTACGGCCAGAAGTTTTAAATCTGAAGCATTCAGCTGGAATGGTTTCGATTCTTCTCCAAATTCTTTAATGAGAATATTTTGAAGATATGGAGCAATCTCGGCCAGGGTGGAACGAGACAGTGGTTGAGCTTCAAAAGCTTTGCGGGCCTTGATAAACTCTGGTTTACTTGAGGTATATTTCTGATTAAGAAGATCTAGAATGGTCTTTTCAATTGTCTTAACTTTATTATGTTGGTCTTCTTTTTGGGCCTTAAGATATGTCCATGCAAGACGATGAAGGGTGATGTCAGATTGAAGTTTAAGAAATTCCCCGGCTTCTTTTTTATCTACATCCGTAGCAAATAATACTTTCAGTGCATCCAGGCAGCTCCGCGAAGTGCCAAAAACACTTAGAGAAATAAGTCCGCTTATGAAAAAGACCAGAATTTTTTTTATCATACCTTAGTCAGCTTGTCGGATAGGACGGCCAAAAACTTTAATTTCTTAGTCCTTAGGATCCATAGCATCCCGGACACCCTCTCCTATGAGAGAGAGCATAGTAAGGGTAAAAAAGAGTGCTAATGAAGGGTATACAGCTAACCACCAACCCTCAGTAAAATGCTTTTGGGCCTGATTAAGAAGCTCACCCCAACTTGGCGTTGGGGGAGTTAAACCAAAACCCAAATAATCTAAGCTGGCCAAACTGACCACGTTTCCCGCAATCACAAAAGGTGAAAAAGTTATGATGGGAGACAAAGAATTAGGTAAAAGATGTTTAAAAAAAATTCGAATATTTCCTGCACCTAAGGCCCGGGCCGCTTCAACGAATTCTTTTTTTCTATTTTTAAGATACTCACCCCTTACATAATAACTGATGCTTATCCAGCCAAAGAGACTAGAAAGAAGAACCAATAAAAGAAGGGTCGGTTTAAAAATAGAAATAATGATAATAAGAAGAAAAAACTGAGGAACAGTGGAAAGTACCTCAACGACTCGTTGACCCCAAAAGTCAGTTCGGCCTCCAAAATATCCCATGACTCCACCTAACAAGGTTCCAACAACAAATGTCAGAACCCAAACAAGAAATGAAAAAGTGATGGAGTACCTAAGTCCATAAAGAAGACGAGTAAGTATGTCTCGCCCCCTATCATCAGTTCCCATCCAGTTCTCAGAACTTGGCGCAGAAGGATATGCATCTACTTCATGATTTGATTCAAATGGATCCCATTGAATAACTGGCCAAATAATAGTGTCGCCTTCGTCTAGTTCCAACTCTCTGTAGTTCATAACCATGGCATTTTGAACGCCGAAAAGGCTCGGATGATAATCTACCAAGACAGGAAAATATGTATGATTATCGTATCTTAAATAAAGAGGTTTGCTATTGGCCCAAAATTCAGCAGAAAAACTGAAAATACAAGAAATGCCAACAAGCCAACATGAAATCACGGCCAATCGTCTGGCCTTAAAACGACGCCATTTTTTTAATGTCTCATCATTACGAATTAATTTTTCAATCATGTGAAATCAATCCTTGGATCAACGAGGACATAAGCAAAATCGGAAAGAATATTGCCCACTAAAAAAAGAGCACTTTGAATAAAAACAAGACCCATAATCACATTATAGTCTCGAGAAAGAATGCTTTTGTAACTTAAAAGACCGATTCCATCGAGTTGGAAGATTGTTTCAAGGAGAAGAGATCCAGCAAAAAAAACAGTTAAAAATCCACCCAGACCAGTCACTATTGGAATGAGGGCATTTCTTAAAGCATGTTTCATATAAATAACTTTTTCATCCAGGCCCTTGGCACGTGCAGTGCGAATATAATCTTTTTTGATCTCCTCAATCAATGAGTTTTTCATAAGAACAGTGAGACTCGTAAAAGACCCAATCGTGTAACAGATTAATGGTAAAGTAAAATGATGAACTCGATCGATAAATTGTTCCCAACCATTGAGATCATCAAAATATTCAGACTGAAGTCCACCTACTGGAAAAATCTCTAAAAAACTTCCACCTGACAACATCACGATAAGAAGGATTGCAAGCATGAACGATGGAATAGAATAAAAAACAAAAAGAATGATACTTGATGAAATATCAAAAAAACTACCATGCTTAATGGCCTTCATTATTCCTAAGGGAATGGAAATGAGATAACTCAAGAACAAAGAAATAATACCAAACTGTAACGAGACAGGAAATTTACTTACAATCACATCCACCACAGGCTCTTCATAAGTAAAACTCTCACCAAAGTTTAAAGTGACAATATTTTTAAGCCAAAGGATGTAGCGCTCATGCATTGGTTTATCAAAACCATATTGTTTTTTTAGAGCTTCCATAACTTCGTCTGAAACCCCTTGGGATCCCCCACGCTGAGTACTTGCCCCCCCTCCATCTCCTCCGGAAAATCGGATCTGTTGAAGTCTTTGCTCAATGGGCCCACCAGGGGCCATATTGATAATGACAAAAACAACAACCGTCACGCCTAAAAGAGTGGGAATAAGGATAGCTAAACGTCTTAAAAAATACTTCAACATATTATTCTAACTTCCAGTACATGGTTCCAATATCATAAACGTAGGTGTCTTTGACTTTTTTGACTCTTTTACTATGAGCATAAAGTGAGTACTTGCTGTTAAACCAAAAGACATATGGATAGTCTGCCGAAATGATCTCATGAACTTTATTAAGAAGTGGAATTCGTTTTTCTTTTTCATAGATCTTACGAGAATCATCAATCAAACGGTCAACCTGAGGATTTGAATAACTGATGAAGTTTGATCCTGCTCCTTGTATAGAACTGGTATGCCAAATTTGTTTTGGATCCCAATCAACACTCCCCCCTCCCCATGCTAATCGGACAGCTTCAAAATTCTTTTCATCAAGAAGCTTAATAAATGAGTTCCACTCAATATTTTTAATATTAAATTCCACTCCAACCTTACGAGCATCTTCTTTATAGATCGTAAGATATTTCATCTTTTCTTGAGTAGGCTCAAGAATCGTAATAGATAGTTTTGTTAATTTCCCTGAGATTTTTTTGTCTAATATCCCATCTTTATCAGAATCCTTCCACCCGGAATCATGAAGTAGCTTAAGAGCTTCCTGAGGATTGAATCCTAATACAGGCACGGACTGAGAAGCATAATCAGACTGAATATAAATGGGACCAGTGGCATTTTCAGATAAGTTATACTCAAACTTATCTAACATCAGTGGTCGATTAAAAAGCATGCCTAGTGCTTTACGAACATTCCGATCTTTTAAAATTTTGTGTTTAAAATTCCAAGCAATGAAATTATATCCTGTCGGTGTTTTGTTTACTGTTTTAACTTTAACGATCTTATCATCCCATATCTTTCCAACAGTCTTTTTCACAAAACCATCTGCTCTTAAAGATAAAAAATCGATATCGCCTTTTTTCAAAAGCTCTAAAGAAACATTTTCTTCAGAAGCAAACCGTAGGACAACTTTAGGAATTACGAAAGCATCTTTTTCTGTTTCGGCTCCATTACCCCACCAGTCTTTATTTTTGGTCAGGATAATTTTCTGACCTTTGTCATATTTAGTGAATACATAGGGACCAGTCCCTATCAATATTTTACCAAACTCTTTTTTGTTTTCTACTTTTGAATAAAAATGTTTTGGAAGAACTTTAAGTGTTGCGCACACATCAAAGTTTTGAAAATAATCATCTTTTACAATAAATCTCACTGTGTATTTATCAAGAATCTGTACCTCTTTAATTGACTCATAAAATGGACGGTACTGAACTGCTTTAAAATCGTCCGTGAAAATCACATCATAAGAATACTTCACATCTTCAGAAGTGAATTCAATTCCATCATGCCACTTCACTCCTTGGCGTAGTTTAAAATCAAAAACACGTTTATCCTTCGACATTGTCCATCCAGTAGCAAGCGCAGGTTTCCAAGCAAATGTATCTGGATCATTACTTAAGAGACCTTCAACGACATAGGCATGGACTTGTGGTGTGTAACCATCAGAACTTGATAATGGACTGAGTGTCGTAGGCTCACCTCCAATATTGAGATAAATTGTGGTGTTTGATTTTTTATTTTTACCCTGACAGGCCATAAGGGCCAACAAAGAAACAAATAAAAATAACTTTACGTATGCAAAGGACATGGAATCTCCTTAAAAGTTCTTATTTCTTTATATACAAAGCTGGATCAAGTGACCACCGATCAATTTTAAGATTGTGATCTTCAATTCGATACGACTCCAGTTTACTGTCAATTTCATTAAGACGAGCTTCCGAATTTTTAAACTCAGTAAATGATCGCGACTTATCTTCCTCAAGAGATGCTAACTCTTTTTGCCATTCAATTTCCAATTTTTGCCTAAGGATTTCATAGCGTTTATTAACTGTATCCACTTTTTCTATATGTCCTTCAAGCTCTATCTGGTGACGATGTTTTTTTGATGTCATGGCCAATCTTTTTTTAAGTAAAATTTCGATCAACTCTTTTGCGACCTTGATAGTCTGTTTAAGGTCAGTACTTTCAAAATGCATATACGTTCCTGTTGTATAATGCAGACGCAAAATACAACGGTCATAGTCCGGAACTTTGAACAGAAGGTAATCGTTTGTCCGGCCTTCAACCACGGCCAAACAACGCTGATCAGGATAGGTCTCATTCCAAAACTCAACTCTATCCTTACGGTTTAAAAATTTAATATTGGCAAAATCGGTACGAATTCTTATGAGTCTGGCCTCAGGATTGATTCGAGAAATCGTGCCACCAAAACGTAAGTTTTCTACCTCTTCAGTTGAAACCGGAACAAGTGGTTGTGCCATAATATTGGTAAAAGCAAATAAAAATAAAAATCCCAAGTGTTTAAGCATGATTTTAATTATGCCATGGCCCAGATTTTTTTGGTTTACTCTTTTTTAAGGATAATACTTGATCGGAACTCTTTTTCATGAAGAGGTTCTTCGTATTTTAAGATACGCATGCTCGGGAAAAGCCTAAGAAGTTCTTGTTCTCTAAGATAACTATCCTCTGAGAGAGGATCTCGTCTGCGATTGGCCTTTTCTTTAACAGTATGGCCTTCATAAATGATAATACCACCTGGCCTTAGCCAACCCTTCATTCGCTCTACTAATGAACGGTCCACATAATAAAAACAAATAATGGCATCATAGGATTGAGGTTGAATCTTATAGTCTTTTAAAGAGGCCACAACCCCTTTGATTTTGACATTGAATTCCTGGGCCAAAAGATAGGCTTTTTTCACTGCAACTGAACTGATATCAATTCCAGTAACTTTATAACCTTTTTGGGCAAGAAATACGGCGTTACGTCCTTCACCCATTCCCATATCAAGTACAGTTCCTTCAAAGGGAATGAAATGGTAATTTTCGGCCAAAAATGGCGCTGGAGACTTACCATAAATAAATGTCGGGCGGTTGTAACGTTCATCCCATTGGCTTTTGGAATCTTGTGGCGTCTTAATACCTGTAAGCTGCTGAAAACGACTTCCCGAAATAGGATCACGCGACCAAGTTATCGTCGGTGAAGTCATGATAAAGATTAAAAAATAAAGAATTTTCATGTCTCTTGAGGGGTACCATCTTTAAACGATTCTGAAAAGTCTTGCTCGTTAGATTGGTCAATAAATAATGGTTTTTCTTCTATCATCATATCAGCATCTATTCCAAGCTCGGCATCTAAGAAGAGGTTTAGTGTTGCATGAAGTTTTCCAAGTTTTGCAATTTTTCGATCAATGTAATCTTCTACGGTATTTGGCATATCCTCAGTGTGATAAAAATACCAACTCATCTCCTCTACCGTTGTATAAAATTGATCCAGCGTCGTAATAAGGTCGGTGCTACACCGAGAAAGATCCATGATTGTCGTTGCCTGGTAACGATTATGAAAAATTAACGGGAAATGCTCACGAGTTCTTCTAAGAGCAAAAATTTCTAAATATTCTGACTTGCGGGTTTTAATCCTGTCATAAACATTATTCGCATCTACTTTGAGTAGCATGAGCACTCTTTGAGTCATCTCATCATTTTTACTTTTCAAGACTCACTCCCACTCAAATTGAGATCCCTTTCACTCCAGCACGTTTTCCCCCCGGCCACCTTTTATCAATACTCATCTGAGTAATGTGATGTCGAGCAAGTCGTTGCACAAATCGACTGGGATCAATTGGATATTTTAAAAATATATAATTTTTCAAACTGAAAAATTGTTTCGAATCATTAAGCTTGGAAAAACTTGAAAGATGAATGTAAGTCAAACGTGGTGATTTCAGGATGAATTTTAATATATTTCTCACCTTCTCATTGTAGAGCTTATATTCATTTGTATCCATCGTTGATGTAATGATTGTGATTTGTTCTTGATCTGAGGCAGCAACAAGACTTTGTAATTGATCTATTTTAATAGGAACTAACATAAAACCAATCTCTTTAAGGTAACTGTCCAAAACATAAAAGCTCGTAGGCAGCTTCTCACTCAAGGTTAAAAAGAAAAAAAAAGTGGTTGATGTAGCTTCTGTACTCATACTTACCTATCGGGAAACGCGGAGCATTCTTTAGAACCCGACAACCACGGTCAGTTTCCATAAGTATGTTGCTTTTAAAAATACTGTTATCATTTATCGAATATGACTAAATATTTATCCTCCATTCATTTACTTTTATTACTCAGCACTGCTTTTTTAAGTTCTGTAACATTAAACGATAACTTCCTAGTGCCAAAATGGATGGGTCTCTACTCTCTGACATTATGCACTCTTTTTTCATTTTTATTTTCGTCGCTTAAATTTCCTCGATTCGATCGCTTTTCAGGGTCATTGCTTATCCTATTAACCACTCTTTCTTTGATTCATTTCTTTAACCAAAAACAACCTTTCTATTTGCCTGCATTCTTAGACATCATCACGTTTGTCGTATTGTTTTTGTTCTTTTTTAATTATTTTTTAAAAGACCCCCTCTCCTCTGGAAAATGGTTATTGCATTTATTTGTTTATATTAGTTTTCCTGCTCTTGTTTTTTCGCTCATCACATTCATTTTTTCAAGTGATCGTTTTTTTCAAAGATCAGACTATATCTTTTCTTTTTTTGGGAACGCCAACATGGCCGCCCAATATTTTTCATTGGTTTTTTGCTGCCTTTTGCTCATAAAGCCAACTGAAAAAAACAAACTCCTATATAGAAGTTATTTTTTCTTAGTTCTAATTTATTTAATCATGCTTCAGTGTCGTTCTGTACTTCTGGCCGTGATATTAATAAGCTTCTTGCATTTTGTGATAAATTCCAAGGCCAGTCGAAATAAGATTTTTTGTTTTTTATTTCTCGTTCCCATCCCCTTTGTGATGATGGCCTATTTCAGCTATAAGAAATTTTCATTCAAGGAAAATACACTCTTAGGCCGCATAGAGATTTGGTCATCAACCTTAGAGATGATCGCAGATAAAGTATTTCTCGGTTGGGGAGCCTCTAGTTTTGAATTTTCGTTTATGTCTTATAACAGGAATTCATTTGATCATGAGATATTCAATACTCCGCATAATGAGTTTCTAAGGATTGCAGTGGAATACGGACTTCCCTTCTGCCTATTCCTTTTATTTTTTATTGGATCTGTACTTAAAAAATTTTTCACCTCTAAAATCGTCACAAAAAATGAAAAAAAATTTATTGTTTATTTTATCGTCTTATTTAGTATCGAATCTTTTTTCCAATTTCCTCTCATGCTCTCCTATTCATTTCTTAGCATCACGGCCGTATTGGCCTATGTCGTTTGTCGATCCTTTACATCCGTTCCTCTAAATAAAAAGATCTTACTTGGACCTCTTGTTGCCTTAATCTTTTTTTTCAGCAGTGGCATTTTTTTAAAAATATATTCAGGATACTATCAAACTCACGCCCAATCTTACCTAGAAAGCAAAAATGCATGCGAGTATTATCCTTTAAATTGGAAGGCCTGTATTCAAAAGGGCAGAATAGAAATGAGACAACATGAGTTTAAGAAGGCCGAAGAAACCTATCATAAGTTGTTACAAATATCGCCATCACACTTTCCTACTTTGACAGCACTTGGCGAACTTTATTATTCTACTCAAAACCAGGACAAACTATGCTCAACTCTTTCTAAATATAAAACCCAGCTGAAGAATGGAAAGTCACCGATCATACAATATTATGAAAATGCGTGTTTAAAAAAATGATTTAAGCCAAGAGAATATCTTTTTTAAAAAACCTAAAATGAGTCCTACAGAAAGAGAAACCATATTATTTGAACCAGATACTTGAATCATTCCACAACCAACTCCGGAGGCGGAAGTTGATTTTGATTCTTGAAATGCCAATGGAGAAATATATCCACTCACTTGCCGACTTTGAGTTTCATTAAAGGCTTGATCCATACCTTGAGTATCATCCTCATCAAGCCCATAATAAGGATTTTGAAGTACGGGGGCCATAACAGCTTTATTCACACTTGAGTGGTCTAAACCCATGGTGTGTCCAAGTTCGTGCGTAATGGTCGTATAAAGATGATCCATATCCCGATTAAGATAATGTCCCCCGTTAATCACAATTTCAGTTTTAGCGAAGTAGGGACCATTGGTGTAGCGGATAGCAACGGCCAAGACTGAGTTCGCGTCCATTCCTGTTTCGGCAGCAAAATTTGTGGACCATCGAATGATGTTGGAGGTAGCAGCACTTGATCCCGATGTTACAAAATTCCAAATGGAAAGTCCTGTTTCAGATTCCCATTCATTCATGGACTTTTTTGTAATAACTTCAAGATTTTCTTTTCGGATGGGATCTCCATCCACTACTGTCATAGAGATAGGAAATTCAGACCAATAAAATCCATTTTTGAAGTCACTGGTAAGATTAAAACTCCAAGCTTTTGTCGATAGAAACGATAAAACAAAAAATAATTTCCACATAGATTTTCTTCCTGAAAAACTTTTTAGTGTCTATATACTTTCTAGAGAACAAATTTTTCCATTCCGAAGTTGAACACGGTAGTCCTCACCACGTTTAAGTTCGAAAGGTCCATTCTGTAAAACATCCACCATTATTTGTTTTTGTTCTTCACCTTTACGCATTTGACTGATGCTAAAGATCACTTTATTAGCGGAGAAGACACTACTTGGTCCCGAGGGTTCAATAACCTCCTTAACCTCACCTTCAAACTGAATTGGGCAATCAGCATTTTGAACAGTCACCATTGACCATGAAAACTGTGTGACCAGTGCCAATATAACAATGAGAAATGACATGCCTTACTCCTTGGCCTGAAATAGCGGATTTCCTTACCCGCCTTTTCAGGAATAGTAATTGCACGACGGATGCCAAAATATGGGATGGGCCAAATATGCTTTTTTACGAGGAAGACAGGGATGGTCGGGGACAAAAAGGACATTTAAAAAAACAAAGGGCACCACTTTGGATGCCCTTTGTCGTTAGTTCAATTTGGTAAGGGACAAATTACATCATGCCGCCCATTCCACCCATTCCACCCATACCGCCCATTCCTGGAGCGCCATGTCCCTGATCATCTTTTTTAGGAAGATCAGCGATCATCGTTTCTGTTGTAAGCATGAGTCCAGCTACAGAAGCTGCATTCTGTAGAGCAGAACGAGTTACTTTAGTTGGATCGATGATTCCAGCTTTCACCAGATCTTCGAATTTATCATCACGAGCATTATAACCGTAAGCAGGGTTTTTGCTTTCGAGAATTTTGTTAACAACCACAGCTCCATCAACACCTGCGTTGAAAGCAATTTGACGGATAGGCTCTTCAATTGCACGACGGATGATTTTGATACCTGCAGTTTGTTCTTCGTTTGCACCTTTAAGACCATCAAGAGCAGTCACAGCATGAAGAAGAGCAGCACCACCGCCAACGATAATTCCTTCTTCTACAGCAGCACGAGTTGCATTTAAAGCATCTTCAACACGGTCTTTTTTCTCTTTCATTTCAGATTCAGTTGGAGCTCCAACACGAATTACGGCAACACCACCGGCAAGCTTAGCTAAACGTTCTTGAAGTTTTTCTTTGTCATAATCAGAAGTTGTTTCAGCAATTTGACCACGGATAGCAGCCACACGTGCTTCAACATCTTTTTTATTACCAGCACCGTCAACGATAACAGTGATTTCTTTATCGATGTTAATTTTTTTACAAGTACCAAGATCTTTAAGAGTTGTTGTATCAAGACTCATTCCAAGCTCTTCAGAAATCACTGTGCCACCTGTAAGAGTCGCAAGATCTTTAAGCATTTCTTTTCTTCTGTCACCAAAACCAGGAGCTTTAACAGCTGCCACGTTAAGTGTTCCACGAAGTTTGTTCACAACTAAAGTTGTAAGAGCCTCACCTTCAACATCTTCAGCAATGATAACGAGTGGTTTACCTGTTTGAACAACTTTCTCAAGAGTAGGAAGAAGTTCTTTCATTGAAGAGATTTTTTTGTCCGTAATAAGGATATAAGGATTTTCGAAAACTGCTTCCATTTTTTCAGGATTCGTAACGAAGTATGGAGAAACATAACCACGGTCAAATTGCATACCTTCAACAACCTCAAGAGATGTTTCTGCGGTTTTTGACTCTTCAATTGTAATGACGCCTTCTTTTCCTACTTTAGACATTGCTTCAGAGATTAGTTTTCCGATCTCTGGATCATTGTTTGCAGAAATTGATCCAACAGAAGCAATTTCTTCAGCTGTATCAATTTTTTTAGACATAGACTTAAGTTTTTCAACAATTTTAGCTGTAGCAAGATCAACACCACGTTTAAGATCCATTGGGTTGTGTCCGGCAGCTACAAGCTTAACACCTTCACGGTATACGGCCTGTGCAAGAACAGTTGCTGTTGTTGTACCATCACCAGCATCTTCGTTCGTTTTTTGAGCAACTTCTTTTACAAGTTGAGCTCCCATATTTTCAAAAGCATTTTCAAGTTCGATTTCTTTCGCAACAGAAACACCATCTTTAGTAATAGATGGAGCTCCGAAAGACTTTTGAATAACAACGTTACGACCTTTAGGACCTAGAGTAACTTTTACTGCGTTTGCAAGAGCGTTTACTCCGGCAAGGATTGAATTTCTTGCTGATTCTGAATACTTTAATTCTTTAGCTGACATATATATCTCCCTTTAGGAAAAAATTTTTAGTTTTGAAAAACACCAAGGATTTCGTCTTCTTTCATGATGATATAGTTGACACCTTCTACCTTAACTTCTGTTCCGGAATATTTTCCGAAAAGAACTTTGTCACCCTTCTTAACATCAAGAGCTTTTACTGAACCATCTTGTAGACGGTAACCAGTTCCAACTGCAACAACCTCACCTTGAGCAGGTTTTTCTTTATGGTTGTCGGGAATGATAATTCCACCAGCGGTTTTAGTTTCTTCCTCAACTCTTTTGATAAGAACACGGTCTTGAAGTGGTTTAACTGTCATAGATCCTCCAAATAAATTTAATAATCACGCCTAGCATTACGCCTTATTGATAAAACAATGTGCCACCACAATGTAATGTCGAACCCATGAGTGTCAAGGCTAGTTAAGTAAAAAAAAATTCAGTATCTGGAAGTACTGGATAACCCTTGAGAGGCGACTATTAGCGTCTAAGCTCGTTAATCAATAGATCCCAAACTCTGTGCTTAGCAAAAAAATGCAAAAAATTCCTGATCAGTTTACTTTTGCCTAGCATATTTTGCCGCACAATCATTAATCAAAACACGATCTTACAAAGATTTAAGATACAAATTTTAAAACCGACTAGTTTTCACGCTACAATTGTAAGAGAAGCATTCCTAAGGATGGTCAATGCTCACCAAAATGTTAAAACAAAAGCTATGTCCCCTGTTCTCATTGGCCTTGGCCTTTGGGTGTGGGAAAAAAATTAGCGAAGTGGAAGCAGGGCCAGTCCCCACCAGCATTAATCAGGCCCAAGAACTTGACCCTCTCCTTATTTTAGAACTCATTGAAAAACAAGGCGTAAAAAAATCATTCACTATTCCAAGGGATGGGATTTTTAAGTTGCCTGCGAAACTTTTTATACAAAGTGGAAGAGGCCCGGGGCGACGAGTAAGTATTACCTATAATAAAGAAGCTGGTCCAGATAACATTTATGAATTTAAGTGCACTTATCGCTCAAGAACTGAAGTAGATAATCTACCCCTTCAAAACTGCACTGATTCTTTAGGTAGGGACTATGGTGATGTTTCAGATGAAGTTTTCACTTTAGATCAAGGCAAACAAGTTGAAATGAATCTTCTTAATCCAAACGGATCAGATCTTGAGATCCACGCCTGGTACGAAGTCGAATGGAAATAATTTTTTAAATAATCTTTTTTATTTTGTAACCGGTTTAACTGAAGCCGGTAAACGATCGCCCTCGGTGAGCTTATGTAGCCGAGATATGTCCTGTTTATATTCAGGATTTAATTCCTCAAATCTTTCTGCATTCACTAAATATCGATACCCCTCCGTAAAATTTACCTCTGCAGTCTTTCTTAAAACTAAAAAATACTCATCCTCAGAAAGAGATCCCTCATAAAGAGAATAATATTTGCGAAAAAGTCTGAAGTCTTTGAGTTGTGAAATATAAACGAGTGTTTTCCCTTTATCAGCTCCGTGAACTAAAAAATGATCGATCAGATGAGCATCTCTTTTCTGAACGATGTTAAACATGAGCGTTCTGCCTAATAAACTTGGTCGTGAATTAATTTTGTTTGGGAGTTCTTTATTTTCAATAATCTCTTCAGCAGTAGATTGTTGAATCAAACGAACATATTTATGGCCCTCCCAATAATGGGCCACCATTATTCCAATACAAACCGCAAACATTGCACTCAGTGGCAAGGAAACTTTCCAATTCAGAAAAGAACTAAGATATTTTCTAACCTTTTGAACAGGAGAGATATAAAAGTTAAAAGGTAAATGGGCATCCACTTTTTCCTGCAACGAGCTGAATCTTACCGAGAGGTCGGGATGAGTAGAAAATACTTTTTTGATCCAGGAATTAATCACACCTTGTTTATGATGATGCGTTTTCTTAAGTTTTAAGTATTCTGGCAACTCTTCTGGTTTTGTTAATTTTTCCAAAGCGGATTTAAAAACATTTAAATCAACTCCTAACTCAATAACTGCATATGCATCGGCCTCAAACTCGTGGGATCGAATTGTATCAAAGAGAAGGGCATAATTTAGAATGAACCAAATCATACAACAGATCACTGTCACAACGGCCATTGCTTTAGAATGAAGAGTCGTATCTTCCCCCCAATATATAAATGCTAAACCAAAAATAAGGAACATTAAAAAACTTGAACCTAATAGAATGGAAATAAGGTTACGAAGAAGATCAATAACTCTTTTATGAATATGCCTGTTGGCCACATGGCTTAACTCGTGAGCGATCACAGCATCAAACTCCTCCAAAGTCAGCATTGTTCGCAGGTTTTTCCCGATAAACATTGTCTGATTAGAAAATTTTAGAATTTTTAGACCAACGACAAAAGCATTCTTGATATCAGTTTCAATCCAGCGTACACGCATATTTGGCATGTGAATTTGTTCTAAGCGTTTACTGATGATCCTAACGTATTCAGGTTCAGTCACTTCCCTATTTGGAATTAATCGCAACATAATGATAACTGAACAAATAATGGTTAAAACTGAAACTGAAATGATGTTAAACAATAATCCCAAAAACCAAAAGTTGCCCCAATCATTTTGTACTTCCCCTTGGAAGGCAAGATTAATGACTGAATAAAGAAGAATGGGCAACATGATCAAAGCAAAACTAACCCTCAGTTCTTTTGTTAATTGCTGACG
>CAMCZE010000003.1 GCA_945885655.1 Bacteriovorax stolpii
ATCTTCACCTATTTCAATATTGGCACCCATTTTTGTTAACGTATCCAAAACATAAGAAAGATGTTTTGGGTTAAAGCCTTCTACCTTAACTTCCCCACCACTCATGATACCTGCAATAATGAATGTAGCCGCTTCAATGCGATCTCCAATTACACGATAGGGTTTTGGAGTTGGTTTTAATTTTTTAATATCTGTTCCATGAATCGTGATGCGAGAAGTTCCAGCACCTTCAATCTTCACTCCTTGAGTGATGAGAAAATCGGCAAGATCATCAATTTCAGGCTCCATGGCCGCATTTTCAATCGTCGTCTCACCTTCTGCTAGTACGGCGGCCATCATGAGGTTTTCAGTGGCGCCCACACTTGGAAAAGGCATATTGATCACACAGCCTTTAAGCTTAGAAGCTTTGGCCTTAATATATCCATTTTCAATTTGAATCTCTGCACCCATTTTCTCTAAACCCATGAGGTGAATATCAACAGGCCTTGCACCAATAGCACATCCACCAGGAAGAGAGACACTCGCCACACCAAATCGCGCTAAGAGTGGACCCAGAACGAGAACGGAAGCACGCATGGTTTTAACTAGTGCATAGTCAGCATGCTGCTTATCAATTTGTGAACCATCCAAAACGATTTCATCACCTGACTTAGTTACCTTAAGTCCCATGCTTTGCAGAAGTTTAAGAATCGTTCCTACATCCATCAAGTCAGGAATGGACTTGAATGTAACCGGATACGGACACAAAAGTGCTGCCACCAAGATAGGTAGAGTCGCATTTTTGGCCGAAGATATGTGAACTGAGCCGTTTAAAATAGTGGGCCCGATAACTTGTAACTTATCCATAGGAATCCTTTTAAAAATGTTTTTATTTTAAACTTGGCGTTATGAAATTGCTTCTAAAAAACGATCTCGCCCTGAAAAATCCTGAATAAGTTTTACTTGATTAAATCCGACAGTCCTTAACATCTGGGCCTGATCTTTGAGTTCGAGCTCGTGCCCTTCCATCATAAATAGCCCACCTGCCAGCAAATGTTTTTTGACTTCCATAAAAAACTCTCGAAACCATGTTTGGTAATCTTCATCTGGAAGATAAAGCGCCATCTTTGGCTCGAACTGGTCCACACTTTCATGAACCAGGGCCCGATGAGTTTTTTCCTTTATGTAAGGAGGATTGGAAACGATAAGATCAAATTGTCCTGAAGCCTTTTCTAAACGATCTGAGAGTCTAAACTCACATCTCTGTTCAAGTCTTAATCTCTCTCGATTAACATGAGCAACTTTTAAAGCCGCCACTGAAAGATCCAACCCTAACCCCATTTTAGCGACATTTTGATCTAAGAGAGAAAGAAGAATAACTCCACTTCCTGTGCCCACATCTAAAACATGTTGATATTTTTTTCTAGAGTTTACGATGAGATCCACCAGCTGTTCAGTTTCTGGTCTCGGTATCAAGACATCGGGAGAAACAAAAAACTTATGTCCATAAAACTCGGCCTCTCCTAACAGATAAGGAAAAGGCACACCTTTGAGAAAGCAATCTTGCAGCTCCGTGGAGACTACAGAAGAAATAGAATAAGAAGAATCATCTAAACTTAAAATATGTTTTTTTGAGCGAAGTTTTAAGAGATCGAGGACTTCCAAGAAAAACCTCTGAAGATTTAATCCAGGATAATGCTTTTCCAACTCGACAGCATGTGATGAGAAAAAAGAACTCCAAGTTTCCCTGAGGTTTTTTATTCTTCATCCCCTTGAAGCAAGATCGCCTGATTATGAGCAATAAGTGCATCAATGACCTGATCGATATCTCCATTCATGAAGTTTGGAAGATTATAGATGGTGAAGTTGATTCGGTGATCCGAAATTCGTCCCTGAGGATAGTTATAAGTCCTAATACGTTCTGAACGATCTCCCGTACCTACAAGACCCTTACGAGTGGCCGCTTCTTTTGCATGAGCTTCTTGAATGCGAAGATCGTAGATTTTTGTTTTTAAGATCTTAAAAGCTTTTTCTTTGTTTTTTAACTGGGAACGCTCATCCTGCATGGCGATCACAATACCTGTAGGCATGTGGGTTAAACGAACCGCAGAATCGGATGTATTCACCGATTGACCACCGGAACCGCCAGAGCGGTAAACGTCGATACGAATTTCATTCATATCAAGCACCACATCCCCTACCTCATCGGCCTCTGGCATAACTGCCACAGTGATAGTCGAAGTGTGAACACGACCCTGAGCTTCCGTTTCCGGTACACGCTGAACCCTGTGGGCACCAGATTCATATTTCATACGTGAATAAACTTTATCCCCAGAAACGTTAACGATGATTTCTTTGATGCCACGTTCCCCCTCTGAAAGAGAAACCACTTCGGCCTTCCAGCCTTTGGCACCAAAATAACTTCGGTACATACGCCACATATCTCCGACAAAGATAGAAGCTTCATCACCACCAGCACCTGAGCGGATTTCAAGGATAACGTTTCTGTCATCATTGGGATCTTTAGGAAGAAGCAGAAGTTTTAATTCTTGCTCAACCAATGGAAGTTTCGCTTCAAGATCTGAGAGCTCTTCTTTGGCCATATCACGCATCTCTTCATCTTTTTCATTATGAATGATGTCTTTATTGCCTTCGATTTCTGCTTTGATTTTTTTATATTCTCTGAACTTAAAAACGATAGGCTCAATGTTTGCACGTTCAGTATTAGTTTCACGTAACTCGGTCGGACGATCGTAAAGAGAAGGATCTGAGAGTCTTTCTGTTAAAATTTCAAAACGCCTTACGACGGCCTCTAGTTTATCGAACACGGTGAATATCCTTAATTGTAACTATTCTAGAAATTCTTTAAGTGTAGAATTTGTATTTTCTATTTCCGAGAGATGGGCAATATCAATTTCTTCAAGTTTTATGACTCGGCCCTTTGCTTCTTTAAGATTAAATTTTTCTTCTAAAAAGAGCACGGCCTTGATGCTTGAAAGTGCCACCTCAAGTTGTTTATCATCAGGCTCTTTAGTTGTGAGTTTCTGAAGAAGCATGCCAGGAGCACTCATGGCCCTTGCCCACCAGCGGTCAGAACATTTGCCACTGATCTTAATCAATTCATAACTAATTCCAGCGATAGGAAGCATCAGAACCACTTTAAAGAGTACGGCCACCACATGCCTTAAAATACCTGGAAGACCTTGGCCTACTGGAATCAATGTGAACACTGCAGAAAATAAAATAATAGAAACAAGGATTAAGAAAAAAACAAAACTTGTTCCACAACGAGGATGAAGAGTGGTGAACTTACGGGCATTTTCAACTGTAAGATCAAGACCAGCTTCAAATGTGGCAATGGATTTATGTTCAGCTCCGTGATACTGAAAAACACGGTAGACATCTTTCATAAACGAGATGCCCCAAATATATCCTACGAAGATAAAACCTTTAATAATCCCGTCCACAACGTGAAAAGCAAAACTATCCAAGGTCCAATCGTAACCTAAAAGTTCCCCTATCCAAAAAGCAGCGGTATGGGGAACAAAAACAAACAGAGCAATCCCAAAACTGAACGAGATCGCCATGGTAAAAAAAGTGGCCCAGTCCACTTTTTCTTTTTTCTTCTGAGAAGCTTCAAACTCCTCAATAGTTTTACCCTTTTTAAGGGCCTTTTCTCTTTCTTCTTCGGCCATCGCAATGTTCGCTGAATAGTTAAGAGAAACAACTCCATTGGCCATCGTCTCAACCAACATCAGAATTCCACGCAAAAATGGTTTTTTAAAGATATCGAGTTTTTTTGAAAGACCATACCACTGGTCTCTTCTTAAACGAATCGTGCCATCAGGTTTCCTTACGGCCACCACAAAAGCATTAGGAGATCTCATCATTACTCCTTCAATCACGGCCTGACCTCCAATAGAGGTAAACTGTTTTGAAAGAAGAAGAATGATACGTTTAAGAGTATTTTTCATTATGAATTTAATTTATCCAAGAACGATTGATTCGTTTTTGTATCTTTAATCCGTTCTAAAATGAATTCCATAGAATCCATCGTGTTCATCGGGTTAAGCACTCGACGAAGAACAAATACACGTTGAAGATCCTTATCGTTCATAAGAAGGTCTTCTTTACGAGTTGATGACTTGTTGATGTCTAAACATGGAAAAATTCGTTTTTCCATAAGTTTACGATCAAGCTGAATTTCTGAGTTACCAGTCCCTTTGAATTCTTCAAAGATAACTTCATCCATTCTTGAACCGGTATCAATGAGGGCCGTTGCGATGATAGTCAATGACCCACCATTTTCAATATTTCGGGCTGCCCCAAAGAATCTTTTTGGTTTATGAAGAGCATTTGAATCAACACCACCAGAAAGAATTTTTCCTGATGGAGGAACAACAGTGTTGTAAGCACGAGCAAGACGAGTGATTGAATCCAAAAGGATAACAACATTTTGTTTAGCTTCAACTAAACGTTTAGCCTTCTCAATAACCATCTCGGCCACTTGTACGTGACGAGTAGCTGGTTCATCAAAAGTTGAAGAAACAACTTCTGCACGAACGTTACGTTTCATATCAGTTACTTCTTCTGGTCTTTCATCAATCAAAAGAACAATCAGTTTTGTATCTGGGTGGTTATCAGAAATCGAGTTAGCGATGTCCTGCATAAGCATGGTTTTACCAGCTTTAGGAGGAGCAACGATCAAACAACGTTGACCAAAACCTTGAGGTACAAAAAGATCAATAATTCGTGTTGAATAATTATTTGGTTTAGCTTCAAGGTTTATTTTTTTATCTGGATAAAGCGGAGTTAAGTTGTCAAAAAGAACAGTAGAACGGTGTTGTTCAGGATCTCTGAAGTTAATGTGATTAACTTTAAGTAGGGCAAAATATCTTTCGCCCTCTTTCGGGGTTCTAATCTGACCTTCAATTGTATCACCTGTGCGAAGACCAAAACGTCTGATCTGAGAAGGAGAAACATATATATCATCCGCTCCAGGAAGATAATTATACGAAGGAGAGCGTAGGAAACCAAATCCATCTGGAAGAATTTCTAAAACGCCATCACCAAAAATCTCTTCATTGTCTTTAGATTTTTTGGTGAGGAGGGAGAAAATAAGTTCGTGTTTTTTTAATCCCGCCGCATTCTCAATCGTAGCCTCTTCGGCCATTTTGGTTAACTCTTCGATGTCTTTGTCACGCAGACCACTCAGATGCATTTTAACTCCACGGTAATGTTAAATAAATTTCTATGTTGTCGTTGTCGGCTCATAATTTAAATTTGGGGATTTAGTCTCTATAACGAGATTTAATATCGAGATATACCTGTTGATTCTTGTCTATCTTAACCTGAAAGATGCTAAAGTCAAAATCTTCTTTCATGAAAATAATTCTCTTAAGCTAGCAAACAAATCAAATAGTTAAGCATAGACACGTACGCATATTTTCCGTATACTGATTTCATGCGTAAAATTATCCACATTGATATGGACGCTTTTTTTGCCTCGGTTGAGATGCGAGACAATCCTTCTCTTCGAAATAAACCAATCGCTGTCGGTGGATCTTCTGAACACCGTGGAGTGTTATGTACGGCCAATTATGAGGCAAGAAAATTTGGTGTAAAATCGGCCATGCCATCAGGGCTTGCGCGAAGACTTTGTCCCAACTTGGTTCTAGTGCAACCTAATTTTAAAAAATATTCAGCAGCTTCAAAAGATGTTTTTAAAATCTTTCAAGATTACACGGATCTCATTGAACCACTCTCTTTAGATGAGGGTTATCTAGATGTGACGGCTTCAAGTGCTCACCGCAACTCCGCCTCTCTTATGGCCCAAGAAATTCGTTTACGGATTTCAAAAAAGCTTGAACTCACCGCCTCTGCCGGCATATCGTGTAATAAACTCTTAGCGAAAATGGCATGTGATTATAATAAACCTAATGGTCAATTCACCGTGGCACCTCACGAAGTAGAAGCCTTTATAAAAAGAGTTCCCATCGAAAAGCTCTGGGGCATTGGTAAAGTCACAGCTAACAGGCTCCATCAATTGGAAATTAAAAATTGTGACGATCTTCAAAAATACTCCCGCCAAGATCTCATTCATTACATGGGAAAATTTGGCAACAACCTCTACGATTATTGCCGGGGAATTGATGAGCGTGAGGTTGAAAGTGAGTGGGAAAGAAAGTCCGTAGGTAATGAAGAAACTTTTAGGGAAGATGTCTCTGACCTAGGGGAAATGAAGATGATCACCCTACGCCTCGCCGCAGAGCTCAAAGAAACTCTTGAACAATATAAAGATCGCATCATCAAAAATCTTCACGTTAAAATTAAGTATTTTGATTTTAAACAAACGACCATTGAGAGGCAGATGAACTTTTCTGAACAAAGTTTTATGACACTTTTAGAAGAACGCTGGAATCAAGATCCTCGTCCAGTCAGACTTTTGGGAGTCGGAATTAAGTTTGTGGAAACTAAAAATGATCCTTTCCAACTTCCACTTTTGACGGAACTCGCCGTTTAAGTTACACCCACCTCATGAATGAATTCACTCTTCCCTCTGACCACAAACTTAATCTTAAAACCATTCTCGCTTTGGATTTTGGGGAAAAATATATTGGTGTCGCAAGTTTTTGTGTCAACCGCGATCCTTATCCCACTCCTTATGGAAGAATCGCAAATAAAGGTGAAGAGCACGTGATCAAAGAACTCAGGGCCATCGTGGAAAACGAATGTGTGGAGTTGATTGTGATTGGGCTACCTCACCTTATTGATGGAAAGAAGACTACGACCACGGCCAAGGCCCAAGTGTTTTTAGACATGATACGCAAGCGTTTCACTCTATTAATAGAAGAACAAGATGAAACCCTTTCAACATTTGAGGCCGAATCTCGAATGAAAAACTCTCCTCGTTATAATTTCCAAGTAGATTACTCACAGATTGATGCCGTTGCTGCTTCTGTTATTTTAGAAGATTTTATTCGCCGCAAGAAGAGGAACTCTGCCTTATAATCAAATGATATAAGGAAAGATCATGATTAAAAAGACCGTACTATTCACTATCATTGTGGCTCCACTGTTGGCATTTATGCTTATTGGTGCCCACGTTACTTTCATTTTTAAACAAACTTATGATGGCCCGGATAAACTTTTTAAAGTTAAAAATGGCGATACGTTTGGAAAAATTAATCAGCGTCTTAGTGATGATGGGCTTATTTCCAACACTCGTGTGTTCCACTACTACTCTAAGTATCTTGGTGTGATGACAAAATTCCGTGCTGGAACTTTCACCATTCCCACTGGATCTAACATGTCGCAAGTTTTGGATACTCTGATTAATGGCCAGCCCAATCTTAAAAGTATCACCATTCCTGAAGGCAAAAATATGTATGAGATTGCTAAACTCATTGAAGCCGCAGAAATCACTTCAGCAGAAGAATTTCTTAAGGCGGTACAAGAGACAGATATCATCTCTCAGTTTAACATACAGGCCAAAACCCTTGAAGGTTACCTGTATCCTGAGACCTATCGTTTTGCCCCTGAAACTCCTGCTAAGACTGTAGTGAAAACGATGATTGATTTGTTTAATAAAAAAACTGAAGACATCGATTTCGGCCATCCTTTTTTAAATAAACATCAAGTCATAACCCTCGCTTCTTTAGTTGAAAAAGAAACAGGTGCTAAAATCGAACGTCCGGCCATCGCAGGAGTGTTTACGAACCGTCTGAAAAAAAGAATGAGACTTGAATCTGATCCTACGACTATCTATGGAATATGGAGCAGGTATCAAGGGAACATCAGAAAAGCTGATTTATTAGAATTCACTCCTTATAATACATACAAAATTCCTGCCCTTCCAGTGGGACCTATTTCTAACCCAAGTCTTGAGGCCATAAAAGCTGTTCTTAATCCTGAAGAACATGAGTTCATCTTTTTTGTGAGTAAAAATGATGGCACCCATGTTTTTTCAAAAAACTATAAAGACCATTCAAATGCGGTGAATGACTATCAAAAAAATTCGCGTGCAAGAAAAGGAAAAAGCTGGAGAGAACTAAAGCAATGAGGAACACTTCTCAGTAAAATTAGGGAAATTTAAATTCACTGTATCGTTCCACATAAATAGCGTAGTGGTCTTAACAGTTCTTAGATTATTGATATTCATCTCTAGGTAATAATGTTCCGACGGAAGATTACTTTCATAAGTTTGAATCTTTGCAAATTCATCCACCATCACCCCAAATGATTTACGTGGAAGATCCACTTCAAAGGTATACCAAGGGCCCCTATTTCGACCCAACTGCTGGATCCAATCAGAGATCTTTTTAAAACATTTTGGATAGGAAGTCGTTTCACGAGCATTACCATTTTCAACCATCTTCACGCCAAAAATGACGTAAGGTATTTTAGATTCTAAATGTGCTTCAAATTTAGTTTTTAAGATAGAAAAAAGATTTGTTGTCGAAATGATCTCCGAACGGGCCGTCTCTAGTGCGGTTAATTCCATGTCTTTTGAACATTCCTCATAATCTAATACATCGGTATCATAAATCGTTGGGGCACAGGCCATGTTCGTCACATGAAACATGTTACGAAGAGGCTGATTTAAAAGCTTTTCCTTCTTAAGGAACTCCTCATGAATTTTAGCATCACTGTCTTGTGAAACTAGTCCACGAACTTTACCCATGCTATCTATAACAGGAGCTCCCGTATTACTGTTTTGGAAAGGGCATCCAGAAAATAACATGTTTGGAGAAGACTCATTGGCCGCCAATGGATTGACATAACTGCCATGAAGAACTTTACAGCTTTTACGAGTCAGCAGGGCACTATAATCATCCACTTGATCCACAGACCATACCAACATTTCTTTTTTATCTGGCATTCCATCTCTACTAAAAACAGGACTTCTGCGGTTAAATACCGTGGCATCGGTTTGTAGAAAACTGATGTCACTTCTCCATAAACTTGGATTTTTTAGTTCGGGGTCACGAGTTTCAATGCTGCTGGCCTGAAGGACTTTTTTACATCCCACTCTTTCAGCTTTTCGGCTAAAAGATCTAGGAAAGAAAAAGAACACATCCCCTCTGCAATCCTGACCATTTAAACGTAGAAGATTTGTAAGACAACTCGAACTCGTAGCAATGATATCGGGAGCAGTTAAAAATCCGGTACAAAACTTAGCTAAACCATTCTCAATAATGACAACTTTTGCAACTGTCGACGGACAAGGAAGCTTGTCATCACAAATGACTTCTTGTTTATCCAAAAAAAGTTCTTTATCCGTAATAAGATTTTCTTGAAAACGTTCAATGGATGTTTTTTCTCTTCTGCTTTTTTGCCACAGCCAAAAGAAATGAAACATAGGAATAGAAACAAAGTGTGAACAAATATCATTAGTAATCGGCCCCAGACTTTCTTAAGTGAATCAATGGTTTTGATTCTGCATTAAAGATGTAAGAGGATTTAACTTCGGCAAAAATAAGCTCATGATCACCTGGCCGTGCAGAACCAATCATCTGGCACTCCATAGCAGATTTGGCCTGAGTAAGAAGAACTCCTCCATTTACGCCCATTTCATATGGAATCTCATTAAATGGATTATGATTTGGATCATAGCCTTTCCAGAAATGCTTTAAATAAGTTTTATCGTGATCACCAGCGACATTCACCGCAAACTTTTTTCCGGCCTTAATAAGGTCATAGGCCGGTCTTCCTGGTTTAATGGCCAAGGCTATGATGAGAGGATTAAATGATATTTGTTGAACAAAACTTGCTAAGTACCCATCTATACTTTCGTCACCCTTAACGGCAACAATAAATAGCCCGGAAGGAATATTTCCAACGGCCTGAGCCACGCTGTCCTGCAGCATAAGTCCTCCATTTTTAAGGGTTAATTACGTCACAATATCGACCGTCGCTTATCTTTGTCAATGCAACCACTCTAATTCCTTCAAAAGCCAGGATATTTTTCAATTTACAGTCAAATATTGCCGATACAACAGATCACTTGAATGGAGCTACTACTCCATTTAAAATAAGAGAGCATTGAAAGTATCCCTAAAGAGGAGGACCTCCCGTGGACAAGAAAAAGATTGAGACTTATAAGCAGATGCTTCTTCGTCATCGTCAGCAAATTTTAAACATTGGACTTCTTAACAAGTCCGAGGATCTATATGTTTCCGAGGAGGATCTCTCGGATGAAACTGATTTAGCGACCTCATTGGTTCAACAGCAAATCAACTGCACGATTCGTGACCGCGAATTCCTAAAGCTTAAACGCATCGATGCGGCCATCGATCGAGTTAACGAAGGCACCTATGGACATTGTGAAGAATGCGATGAAGAAATTGCTCAAAAGCGCCTTGAAAACCAGCCATGGGCGGAACTTTGCATTCAGCATGCTGAAGAAAAAGAGCGTGAAGAAGCTCAAATCTTTCGTCAAGCCTAACCCAAACTAAACAGTATTTACTTAGGGCTCTTTCGGGGGCCCTTTGTCATAGTGACCAAACTTTCAACAGTTCTCAGAATTTCGACACCTTACCTCCCCCTCACGACCTAGATTTCATCCACTTAGAAACCTTTCATTGGCAAGAGACTTGCTTCATAGAATGTAAGGAAATGCAGGGCCCGTGCTCTTCATTCTTAACTGTGGTAAGGATAAGATAATGAAAAAAGCTGCTCAAATTCTTCTTACACTTACATTGGGCCTAAACCTTTCATTGGGTTTTGCTGCTCCATTGGCCCCACCTTCATTAGCTTATGCAGCAGATCTTCTTCTTTCCCGTTTTGCTAGCTGGGGTATTGACCCGGACAAACACCTTGCAAGTATCAACCTTAAAGATTCATGGACTAAGTTCAGAAAAAATAAAGATGTGATTGTTGCTGTTATCGATACTGGTATCCAGGGTGACCATACATTTTTGGCCAATAACCTTCATGTTATGAGTGGTTCAAAATCAAATTCAAACTATGGTGTGGATTTCTCAAATCCTTCTAAAGTAACAAATTCTCCATATGACCAACATGGGCATGGGACTCACGTTTCTGGTATCATTAAATCAATCTTCCCTGAAGTTAAAATCCTTGCTCTTAAATATTACAATCCTAAAGCTTCTGGTCAGGCGAACCTAGATGCTACGATCAAAGCTTTAAAATATGCTGTTGAAAATAATGTTGATGTTATTAACTACTCAGGTGGCGGTCCAGAAGCTTCAGTTGAAGAACTAAGAGTTCTTAAAGCAGCTGAAAAAAAAGGTATCCTTGTAATCGCAGCTGCTGGTAACGAGAGATCAAATATTGATGACAAACGTCACGCTTATTACCCAGCATCTTACGGTCTTTCCAACATCATCACTGTTGGTGCTCATGATGATGCTTTAAATATCATCCCCTCTTCTAATTTCGGTAAAAACTCTGTTGAAATCGCAGCTCCAGGCCACCGGATTCGCTCAGCGATTCCAGGTAATGGTGCCGCTTATATGACAGGAACAAGCCAAGCGACAGCTTTTGTAACTGGTGTTGCTGCTCTGATTAAATCAAAGTACCCGAATATGAAATTTGACCAAGTTAAAAACATCATCTTAAGTTCTTCTCTTAAAGTTAAAAATTTTGAAGGCAGGATTCTTGGTGCTGGCAAACTTGATGCTGGTCGCGCCATTGAACTTGCTGACAGTGTTAATCAAAAACTTACATCTCCAGCTGTAGCTAACCGTTAATATTTCCTCTACAATGAACAGATGAAATCTTTTGTGCTCCCACATCTCACAACATTTATAGCAGGGGCCTTATACGCCTTGGCCTATCCCTCAGAATTTGGTGAAGGTTGGTTTCCCCTTCTTTTTATCGCTCTTCCTCTTTTTTTGTGGCGTCTTGAAGAGGCTCCCTTCAAAAGAAGTTTAGGCCTTATCTTCTTTTATAACTTAGGTCTGGGTACTGTTGGTTATTATTGGATACCCCACACACTGAGAGAATTTGGACAACTTCCTTATATCATCTCCGTCGTTCTTGGGATCGCTTTTGCTCTTATTTTGCAACCTCATTGGTGGTTATATGCTCTTTTTAAAAGGAAACGACCCGATCTTAAATGGTTCTCTGAATCTGGCATTCTCCTCACCGCCATTTGCATGACCTTGCTTGAACGTTACTTTCCACAACAGTTTCCTTCTTATGTGGGAAGTCCATGGCTCCACCTTGCACCTTATTTAGGTCTGACTCCATGGTTTGGAGTGGTGGCATTTAGTTTTATGACTTTCTGGGTTTCATTAGAAGTTGTGGCCCAATTAAAACTCAAAAAACTTCGAATTCAAGTCTGGGTTGTTCTTGCTGGTTTTGTTATCTTAAACGCTGCCTCCCCCTTAAAAATGTCCTATGGAGATAAAAAATTATCAGTACGAGTGGTTCAACCCAATATAGGGAATTTTATTAAAATTTCCTCTGAACAAGGGGATGCGGCAGCATTTCAACAGATCAGCGATAGGTATTACGGTCTATCAACAACTCTAAATAATTTCAAACCAGAACTTATTGTCTGGCCTGAAACAGCTTATCCAAATTCTTTTTATGGAACTGATACACAGCTTGAGAGTGTCTTCACACGCATCATGCAAGACACCGGATCAGAGATGCTCATTGGTGGTTATGAAATGGATATCACCAAAGGGCCTGGAGATTTTATTGAATCTGTTTTTAATTCTTCGATTTTTATGAGTGATGGCCAATATAAAACGGCCTATCATAAAAATATCCTCATCCCATTTGGGGAAACTCTCCCTTTTGGTCCGTTCAATCGCCAAGTGATTTCCATTGTGCCGGCCATTTCTCTATTTGCACGAGGAGATAGTATTCCTTTGATGCAAACCAGAGATCAGTATCGTTTTGTTACCCCTATTTGTTATGAAATTCTTGAATCAAACTACATGCGAAGTTTACTAAACCGTCATGGAAAAAATCAATTTATCGTCAACCACACCAATGATTCTTGGTATGGTGATACGGCCGAACCTCTTCAACATTTATTTTTATCCAAATGGCGCGCTTTAGAATTTTTATTACCGATCGTTAGAAGTACTAATACCGGAATCACTTCTATTATTTACCCTGATGGTTCTGAGTCACCCAGACTTCCCATCGGAGCTGAAGACATTTTAGATGTTGAGATGCCACTCAGTTCAGGGGAAGAGACAAAGTATCAGCAGTGGGGAGTTCTACCCACACTACTGATGATGTTCATTTTTCTTTTAACTAGCTTATGGCGAGAGAAGAAGAAAATCCGGCCTTAAATAAATCATGGAGTCTTAAAACCCCTAGAAATTCTTCACCTAAAATAATAGGCACTACCGAAACTTGTTTCTGTGGTGTCTCCATCGCTTTAAGGGCCTCAAATGCCAGGATATTGGGAGCAAAAGAAAGAGGTTTTGCTGTCATGTGATCTTTGACAAGAGAATTTATGGCATCTTTACTCTTAGCAAAAGCTCGACGGATATCACCTTCAACCAAAATACCTTTTAGTTTTTTACCATCAACTACAGCACACATACCCACTGGTTTTTGAGTCATGGCAAGAATTGCTTCTTGAAGAGTTGAATTCTCATCCACAGAAGGGCAATCATTTTTACTGATCATAAGTCTTTCAACTGTTAGTGAAAGTGATTTGCCTAGAAGTCCCGCTGGATGATTAACTGCAAATTTTTCTTTCGAAACACCTAAAACGTTTTCATAAAGTACTGCCATGGCATCACCCAAAGCGAGAGCGACTGTTGTACTCGTTGTTGGTGCTAAATCGTTAATACAGGCCTCTTTTTCAACCGATGCATCTAAAACAATTCCTGATTTTTGAGCAATTGGAGAATTGGTATTACCTACTAACGCGATGACTCTTTCTTTTGGTACAGAAACATAAGGAAGCATGGCCAGAAGTTCTTCTGTAGTGCCTGACTTACTTATTAACACGATGGCATCAAACTTCGTCACTCGTCCTAAATCTCCGTGCATGGCCTCGGTTGGATGAAGAAAAAACGAAGGTAAACCAAGAGAGGAAAATGTTGACGCAATTTTCTGAGAGATAAGACCTGATTTTCCCACTCCTGAGATTATCAAACTTCCGCCCGTATGGGCGAGGATTTCAAAAAGAGTAACAAGCTTTTCGGCTTCTTTGGCCTCAAAACGGGAAGCCGTTCGTTTCAAAGCTTCAGCTTCAGTGATTAATACTTGGGTAAAGAGGTTTTTATGATCCATAGGCCCTTCCAATGATTTCTTTTTATTTGAATCATTGATAACATAAAAGTCATGAAATTTTATCCTTTAATTATTATGACGCTCTTTCTTGGCAGCTGTGCGAACTACGAAAAATTCCGCCAAATCACTGAAGAACTAGAGATCCCAACAAAAATATATAAAGCCGATTATAACCAGACATGGCAGGCCGTGATCCAGGTTATGAGAAAATATGATATTGCACAACAAAACCAAGAAGCTGGTTTTATTAAAACCCGCTGGATGGATAATACCCTGGAAGTAAATTTTGCTGATTCTTTTGGCTCATCAGATGCTGTAAAGGCCGCAAAATACAAACTTGTGGTAAACGTTGTTAAGGGGTTTAGGGCATCACGAGAAGTGACAAAAGTGACCGTCTATAAACGCCAGCTCATGGAACAAGACTTCCTTCAAGGTTGGAAAGAAGTACCAACGGATTCGATCATTGAAAAAACTCTACTCTACCGCATAGAAAGACTTATTGCCACCGACAACCGCCTAAAAGATATTGATAAGGCCCGTGAAAAAGAACAACTTGAGGGGAGTGGTCTTTAGATCTTCTTAGACGATAACTGAGCAAGGTTAGACCAAAATTTTCTTCTCTGTTCTGCTGAGTTAGGTGAAATTTTACCCGTAATTTTTTCCAAAGAATAATCTAGGTCTTCAACCAAATCTGCATACTTTGCTTTCTGAATCAGTTTTGCAAGAGGTTTTGTGGCCTTCTCAAAACGTACATCCCCTACCGTTCGGATAATACTTCTTACGATGGATGTTCGCTTACGTTGACCTGCCTCACCACTGTAATTAGATTTATCATACATCATGCTCCAGACTTGAGGGGCCAGGGGTTTGATTTGTAATTGAGAAATGTTATCGAGGGCCTGAACCCTGACTATTAGTGAGGGGTCTTTTAACGCTTTAGCGTAGACTGCGTGATACTCATGTTGTTTTAAACCTAAAAGAGCTTTGAGTGAAGCCACTCTCATCATCCAATGAGGATGGTCAGCAAATTTGGAGATAAAAGGAGCTGCCTTTTTGCCCATGACTTGTCCCATTAACATGGTGGCCTGCCAACGATTTTGCTCGGGGTACTTAGCTTCTTTCATAACCTTAATCAGAATGGGCACTGCTTTATGTTGATGTTTGAGCGTATTTCGTTTGAGCATGGCCGAAAGCCCAGGAGTCTTTGCATCCATTTCAAACATTTTTTCTAAACGTTCTAGGCTTACAAGATCTTCTTTTACCACAGATTTTGAAGTTGTTATTGGAGCCGCTAAAGCAGATCCTGATAAAGTCAAAACTAAAACACTCATGTAAAGCTTCATGCTTACCCCAACATTTTTTCAAATTCCGAAAGAAGATCTTCAGGAGTCTTTTCTGATTTTGATTTAGTTTCTTCTGTATTTTCTGAAGTGGCCACAATCTCGGCTTCAGGTTCTTGAGCTGGGGACGGCTCTTCCACAGGTGCCCTCGCCTCGATCTCTTCTGGAGCGCTCAACATATCCTCTAGTGCCCTATTCTCTTCTAAGTTAGGAGCTACAGGCTGACCCAGATCCGCTAAAATATCAGAAACATCCGCTGCTTGAGGTGTCGGTAATGATCCACCTTGTGCTGCTAGTGAACGTTTCAGTTGTTCATTTTCTTGCTGAAGACGTTTTAAATTTGCCAGATCATCTGCGATGATTTCAAATTCTTTTAAACGGTCTTTAAGATCATCACGCTCTTTACTGAGCATGCTGAGTTCATTTTTAAGACCCTCATCACCACCGGCACCATTTCGAGACTGAGCAAGCAAAGCTTCCAGTTCTTTTATCTTGGCCTCTAACGTGGCTATGGTATTTAAATGCTGACTGTTTTTACTTTCAAATTCACGTTGTGCATTTTGAAGTGTGGCCATTTGCGATTCAAGAACAGAGATATGTGCTTTCTTTTGATTCAATTCTTCCATCAGTGCTGTGGAGGGTGCTCCACTCATGGCCATGTTATCTCCCCCCATCAAATGACCAAGAGGCATAACTGAAGGAATACCATTAACCTCTAGGCCACCACCACGAAATAGAGATGATTTTAACGAGGTTGAGTTTTGAATAATTGAATCGAGATAACTTTTAACAACGTTGGCCGGTATGGCGTGTTTTAAATTGTGATATTTTCTGCGATTTGAATACCATAACCAGAGAAAAAGTGTACAAATGATAATTAAAAATCCGAACTGAATCGTAAGAATTTCTAACCCAAATTTATCTACATTATTAATTAAAGAATCGAACACAACCCCTCCATGGATATGAGTTCCGAAGGCTACTAAAAAGCTACCTTCAGTTCATTATCTAACCCATGGGAATTCTTGTCAAAGCAAAGCTAACTTTACCTATTAAGTATCTTCTTAAGTGAAGAGTAGAGGGTGGGATCCGCGGTTAAAATAGAAGAGCAAAACGCATGATAGGTACCACCTTGCATATCAGATATTTTGACTCCAGCTTCTTGACAGATAAGTCCTGCAGCTGCGACATCCCATGGTTTTAAATTATATTCCCAATAGGCATCCAACATTCCGGCCGCAACATAACTCATCTCAAGAGCAGCACTTCCAAATCTTCTCATGGCCCTGACTTCAGGAAAGCTTTTTAGTAAGTCTTTTTCTACTCGTTTACTTGAAAGATTGGCCGACAGAAGAGCTTCTTTAAAAATCTTCTTTTTGCCATTCACCTTTAAACGAACTTTGACTTTTTTATCACCTATCAAGCGAACAAGGTAAGCACCCTTGCCTTTAACGGCATAAAAGAGCTCGCAGCTCACGGGATTATAAACCACACCCACCAGGGTCTCACTTCCCTTGTTCATGGCAAGGCTCACACAAAAGAAAGGAACCTTATTAAAAAAATTATTTGTTCCATCCAAGGGATCGATTAACCAAAGATACTGATCATCTTTAACACCTAAAAGTTTTAGCTCTTTAGCAAAAGCATCTTCTTCAGAAAGAATGAAATGATCAGGGTAAGACTGCTTAATTTTTTTCATCACGTGGGCTTCTGAAAGGATATCCGCTTCAGTGGCAAGCCCTTGGCTACCCTTATCTAAAATTTTGAGTGGAGTCTTATAGGACTTAATCAGATGAGAATTGAGAATGTCACCACACTCAAAAGCCCATTCAATCATTTGTTCTAAAACTTTATTAAGGGATATGGTCTTCGTCTTTTTCATCTATCATTTGCTCTAAGGTTTGAACTTCTTCTTCCGTTATCTTCTCAACGGGTACAGTATAAGATTCATTCAACCATTGCCCTAAGTCAATAAGCCGACACTTTTCACAACAAAAAGGACGAAACTCTGAAGAATAGTAGTTAAACTTTTTTTTACAACGAGGACATGTAACTTCAAGATTTTTCATGGATAAACTGTGCTTATTAATTTTTTAAAGAGATTTAAAACATTTTGTTCTCGTTTTAACTCATGATCATCGACTCGATCAATTAAAAAAGGACCTCTAACACTATTAGACCCAAATATCATATCGGCTTTGTATACTTGGAGCAAAGTGGACTCAGTCTCAGTGACTTCTTCAAAAAACTCTGAACTGGCCTCTAATATTTTTTTTCTCATCACGCCTTCAAGAACATGGGGACCCAAAGGTGCAGTATAAAGTTTTTTATTCCTAACAATAAAGATATTGGCCACCGATGATTCTAGAACTGTATCCATACCTGATAAAAAAAGAAGATCATCATCTCCTTCTTTTAGGTACATCTTTTGTAACAAGATGTTTTCGAGGTAATTTCCAGACTTTAAAAAACTTGGCCACCAGTAAGGTCGACTCGGTGCCGGACATGTACGCAGCTTAAAACTTTGTTCACTAAATGTTAAAGGATCAATCAAAGATGAATGCACATGAATCTTAAGATCAGAAACAGAGATGAGGCGGCCACGACTTAATCCCCTACTTCCTTCCAAATATACCGTGAGACGAATAATCTTATTTCCACTCTCATTCTCAAGTCGTACTTCGATGAGATTTTTGAAAAGAATTGACCATTCCTGACTTTCATTAAAAGGTCCATAGAGATATTCTATCCCACGTCTCAGTCGGTCAAAATGCTCATCCCAATCACAAAGAAGATTATCTTTCATCCTCATTGTTGTGAAAATCGATTCACCGTAGAGAAAAGCACGATTTAGAGATTCAGTCATATTGGCCAGCTCCGAGTGATCATGATAGCGTTGATCAGGAGTTTCAAACCAGTACTATTTATGATGCAGCTAACAATCATTGGCTTCGGCAATCAGGCTCGCGCCTGGGCACAAAACTTAAAAGATTCTGGCTTTCCCTTAAGAGTTGCTCTGAGGGCAGGCAGTTCATCATTTCAAAAAGCTCGAGAGATGGGTTTTGAAGTCGTTGAGATTGGGCATGCTGATTTTTATCAAGGGGAGGCTTTCGCTCTTTTAACTCCGGATGATTCCCACCATACTTTTTTAGAAGAGTTTGCAACAAAACTTAACCCACAAAGTATTATTCTATATGCTCACGGTTTTTCATTAGGAAAAGATGAGTTTGAAAAAACATATCCAAAACTCAGGCATATACTTTTTGCTCCTAAATCCATCGGGTCAGAACTTCGACGTCAATATGAGCTCAAAGGTAAATTGGGTGCCGTGTATTCATTAGAACATCTCAGTGATCACAAAAAAGAAGTTGAAGACTGGTTGTTTGAATTGGCCAGAAGTCTAGGCATTAACCTTGGGCCATATAAAACAAGTTTTAAAAAAGAGACACAAGCCGATCTTTATTCAGAACAGGGGCTTCTTTGCTCCATCGTCCCCTATACCGCTGGGGAAATGTTCAAACATCTAGTGGAAGCGGGGGTGGAGCCAGAACTTGCTTATTTTGAATGTTGGCACGAACTTAAACTCATTGTGAATGCGATGGTTGATAAAGGACCTGAGGGTTTTTATGACCTCATTAGTCCTAATGCTTTGATTGGTTCAGAAAAAGGTTTTAAAAGGCTTTTTAATGATGATTTTAAACAACGTTTAAAAAGTCTTCTTACTGAAATTCAAAATGGCTCCTTTGATCAAGAAATCGAAACAGTGGATATTCCTGAACTTCGTCATCGAATAAAATCTCGTTGGGCAGCCTCTCCATTAATGAAAACCTTTAATCAAATCAATGTGGATAAAACATGAAAAAGCTTAATGTCCGTGACATCAGAAAAAGTAAAAATGGAAAACTTCAGGTTCTTACCTGTTATGATTTTCAAACTGCTTCCATGCTTAATCAAACAACTCTGGATATGATCCTAGTGGGAGATAGCTTAGGTAACGTGATGCTGGGTTATGACACTACAGTTGAAGTCAGTCTAAAGGAAATGGAGATTTTTTCTAAAGCCGTCCGCCGAGGTGCCCCAGATAAGTTTATGATTGTGGATCTGCCTTTTGGTAGTTATTCCACCATCTCTCAAGGCATTTTTTCTGCCACAAAACTTTTTCAACAAACAAAAGCTGAGGCCGTAAAACTTGAAGGAGCCTTTCCCTATCAGTTAAAAATGATTGAACGCCTCACTCAAACAGGCATTCCTGTCATGGGACATATTGGTTTAGTTCCTCAGTCCGTGCATCAACTTGGTGGATATTATGTCCATGGAAAAAATTATGAATCAGCGAAACGAATTATGCAAGAAGCTAAAGCCTTGGAAGCGGCCGGCGTTTTTTCCGTCGTTTTAGAATGTGTGGAAGAAGGCCTTGCCACTCAAATCACTCAGGCCCTCTCTATTCCTACTATCGGTATTGGTTCTGGGCGCAAAACTGACGGACAAGTTTTAGTGATCAATGATCTTTTAAAAATGGGGCCAAACACTCCTCCTAAGTTTTGCACCCCCATTGCAGATTTATTTCAGGTGAAAAATGACCTCATTAATCAATATTTAGAAGATCAGAGAAAGTAAGATGCAGGGCCTTGTTACCATTGATTTCGGAAACTCACACCCTCATGCAGGCATTTTCCAAAAGCTTGGTGGTCGTTGGTCACTGATTAAAGTTGTGCCTTTTAAAGAGTTACAACTTTTTTTAATTCAGCTTTTCATGAATCCAAGTAATACCTCCATCGTTTTATGTGATGTCAAACCTCGTGAGGAAGAAATTGAAGGATTAGTTGAACAGGGTTTTCTTATTACGAGACTTAAACAGTACTGGAAAGGCCAACGTTTTGCGGGCATGCCTGTTCATTATGCTAATACTCTTGGTGAAGATAGATTAGTTGAAGCATTTTATTGTTATAAAAAAGATAAAACACCCACTCTTCTTATTGATGCTGGCACTTTTGTCACTATGGATGTGATAAATGCAGATGGATTCATGGGAGGATACATCATTCCAGGAACAGAAGCCTATTTTGAATCTTATTTAAAAGGTGAACAACTTAAAGATGTGGATCTTGTTCCATACTCAAATCAAAAACTCCCCCAAAAGACAGCTGACGCCATGGCCGGAAGTTATCAGGCTTTTGCTGCGCTGGCTAAACAACTTATTCAGGAACACGATCTTAAAAAAGTTGTTTTAACTGGTGGAAAAGGAGCTTTTTGGGAAGTTTTTTTCACATTTAAGTCAGGAACGGTAGTTGTAGAGTCAGAGCCACATTTGATACACTTGGCCCTCCAATATTGGATGACAACACAGATTGAACCGCTATGAATTACCTTCTTGCCGTTACCGGATCGATTGCTAGCTACAAAAGCTTTGATGTTGCACGCCAGTTAGTAAAAAATGGTCATCATGTAAAAGTGATTCTCACTTCCGGCGCACTGGAGTTTATCAAACCAGAAACTTTTCGTTACCTTGGAATCGAGGCCACTTATTTGCCTCAAGATGATTTTAAACCCGAACATCTCCAGTTAAAAGAAACCGTTCTACATATTGAACTGGCCAAGTGGGCCGATAAATTAATTATCGCTCCTTTAAGTGCGAACACCCTTAACCGCCTGGCACTTGGTTTAAATAATGATCTTCTAGGAAGTGTCTTTCTAGCTTTTGCACAAAAACCCATTCTCCTTTTTCCTGCCATGAACACGCACATGTGGGACAACGCCAGGGTGCAAGAACATGTAGAAAAACTTAAACAACAATTTCGAATTGGATTCATCAATCCTGTTTCAGGACTACTTGCGTGCGGAGACATCGGCTCAGGAAAATTTCCTGACGTGAGTGCAGTAGTAGACCTCATTGAAACCTTTGAGCCCCTCAAAAAAATGGCAAAAAAAGTTATCATCACCGCTGGTGCTACGGCTGCACCTTTGGATCCTGTCCGATATATGACTAATCCATCCAGCGGAAAAATGGGTATGGCCATTGCTGGTTCTTTTTTAAAGGCCGGTTATGATGTCACCGTTCTTGCTGGCCATCAGTGTTTGCCAGAGATTGAAAACTTTAAAGGTCATCCTCATTTTAAATTGGAAAAAACTGCCACGACCGAACTCATAAAACAAGCGGCCATGCGTTTATTTCCTGAAGCTGATTTGTATATCTCCACTGGTGCCATTGCCGACATTGAATTTGATGCTGTTCATACAAAGATAAAAAAAGAGGCCATGGGCCAGAGCCTTCCTTTTCATCAAGCGGCCGACATCTTAAAGGAAATTTTAAAGCTTCAAAAACCACATCAAAAAGTTGTGAGTTTTGCCGCTGAAACTGAGACCACGTCAGAAGTTTTCACAGAAAAGATGAATCGTAAACCCGTGGATCTGATGATTGGAAATAAAGTCGCCAATGGACTTATTGGCCAAGCTCAAGTTGAAGGTTTTCAAAGTCATGATGGCCAATACTTTGTTGTTCAAAAAAATTCCATAAAGGGTCCCATCAGTTTAACAAAAAAAGCGTTAGGTCTTAAACTTGTTGAATGGTTTGAAGGACAACCTTCATGGTAAAATTGATAACATCGACACAAGAGTTACTAAAGACAAGATCAGCTGAAACAGAAGTGATCGGTTTTGTGCCCACCATGGGCAATCTCCACGCTGGCCATATCTCACTACTAGAAGCTGCCCTAAAAGATTTTGATCATGTTTATTTTTCGATCTTTGTGAATCCCACTCAGTTTGGCCCAAATGAAGATTTTAACCAATACCCAAGAACTTTAGAAAAAGATCTCAAACTTATTGAAGACTTATTAATAAATTATCCTGGCAAAGAGGTCGTGGTTTATTCCCCTAAACATCCGCAGGAAGTTTATACTGATGATATTAAAAATCGAGTGATTAGTGTAAAAGGCCTTAAAGACATTATTGAAGGTGCGATTCGACCTGGACATTTTGACGGTGTGGCCACTGTGGTCTTCAGACTTTTTGAGCTGGTGAAACCTTACAAAACCTATTTTGGACTTAAAGACTATCAACAGTTTTTAGTCATCAAAAGAATGATTCAGGATTTAAATCTACCCATAATGATTCAAGGTATGCCTATCATTCGTGAACCTACCGGCCTTGCTTTATCAAGCCGCAATCAGTACCTTAGCCCCCAACAAAAAGAAAAGTCGCTGCTCCTTAATTATGGGCTTAAACAAATTGAAGATACTTTAGCGGGAGATAAACTAAATATTCCCGTTGCAAGAGAGCTTATCACGAAATTAAAAAATGATTGCAACTGGAACTACCTTGAACTTAGAGATGCTGACACCCTAGATGAAGATCTTTCATCATCTTCAAAAGTCACTATACTCGGCGTTTACCAATTAGGGACGACACGTCTTTTGGATAACCGTCAAATGGAACTTAAATGAATCATGATGATTACAAATTACCTCTTGGACAAAAAGCTTCATTGGTCTCCATGGTGTGTGATAAGTTTGAAAGTCACTCCACTGCTATTGAAACCAATACCTCATTAAAAGAACTCAGAGAGTTACTTCGCACCCTAGGGATAGTCGGAGGTGAAGAATACGTTCAAAATAAAAAACAAATTGATTCTGCCACGATGTTAGGGGCCGGAAAGCTGGAAGAGATCGCCGATGATGCCCGTGCTGAAGGTTCAAGCCTTTTGGTTTTTGATTTTGAACTCACAGCTTCTCAGATCAGAAATATTAAAGAGATCACTAAACTTGAAGTTGTCGATAGAAATACAGTCATTCTTGAGATTTTCGCTCATCACGCTAGAACCAAAGAGGCGAAGATTCAAATCGAAATCTCCCGGCTTCAATACCTTCTACCACGCCTCACATCCATGTGGGGTCACTTTTCGAAACAACGTGGCGGTGGTATGGCCGTTGGTGGTGAAGGTGAGCAACAACTTGAGCTTGATAGACGGATGGTGCGTGAGCGTATAGAGCACTATAAAAAGCAACTGGAAGAAGTTCAAAAGTCTCGTGAGCAACAAAGAAAAAAAAGACAAAACCAGGCAGTAACTGCGGCGTTGGTGGGTTATACTAACGCCGGTAAATCATCTTTAATGAACCGTTTATGTAAAGTGAACGTTCTAGAAGAAAACAAACTTTTTGCGACCCTTGACTCTACCTTCAGAACACTTAACCCTGATTCAAAACCACCCATGATCATGATTGATACAGTGGGGTTCATTTCTAATTTACCTAATACACTCATCCAGGGTTTTAAAACCACACTTGAATCGGCCCTGGAAGCTGATCTACTTCTGGTTGTCTGTGACATCTCCGACCCTAACTATCAAAAGCATCTTAAAGTCACACAAGAAGTTCTTAAAGAACTTAAGATTGAAGACAAACAACAGATCATTGTATTCAACAAAAAGGATCTACTCAATGATCCGGTACGTGCTCGTATCATCATGAGAAATTATCCAAACTCATTTTTAGTCTCTTCCTACAATGAAGAAGATATGAGTAATCTTAGAAATTTTGTCATCAATTATTTTCTTGCGAAACAAGATCACTATGATCTTTTTGTTCCTTATGAAATGGGTGAAGCCCATTCTAGAATTCGTGCCAACGCAAATATCCTAAATAATATTTCACATGAGCAAGGAATTTTTTACCGAATTCGTATACCTGACTTTATTTTTCAACAGTTAGGATTAAATGCATTTATCCTTGGTCCTACGGAAGCAAAAGAGTGGGAAGAAATAAAAAATTCACTTTAAAATTTTGCTTGTATCTATGTCAAAAAAAAATTACGCTTTATCCCCAAAATGAAAAAAACTCGTGTAATTAAAAGAAAAAGCAGCCTAAAAACGCGTTGGAGTCAACGTGAGGGTAGCTTAAAAGAAAAAAATTTAAACCTCGCTCATCCAGTAGTGAAGGCTTCTTATGTCTGGTCAATTATTTCAGATCAACTCTGTGATGTTTTAGGATCAGCTGTTCATCATCAGTGGTTCAAACAAGTCAAACCCTTAGTTATCTCTCATAACGTTCTTATACTTGAAGTCCCTAATCATTTTAATGCTCAATGGATTCACACTCATTATCATGAACTTGTCGATGTGCTTTTATCTGTGATGGATAAAAAATTAAGTAGTTTTTTTGTCTCTCAATCAGAAAGACATGTTGCACCGAAGATGGTTGGCCGAGGACCATCAGAAAGCACCGCTCCTGAAATAAAGCGTCAAAACGAAGACGAGAAAACTTAAGCTTAGTCCAACGATAAGGACGATTTTATCTTTATCCATGCCTTCATTATAAAGCTAATAAGAAATTAAACCAATACACTAACTGAGTTCACCCAAAAAATGCTGAAGCTGCCCATGAACCTTAAAAGGGTCCAATGGTTTTTTTAATTCACCTATTTTATGGGAAATAAAGCCTAATTCTGGTGCCGATCCGATAAGAATAAATGGAACCGTTTTAAATTTTTCATATTGCCTCTGAAAGGCCTCTATGCCCTCTAGTGCTGTCTGAGCGTCAAGTATGATCACTTGAGGCTTAAGATCCTCCACCAAATAATCAAAGTTCTCGACAGAGCTAAGGCCATAAAATGGCAAAGATTTTTGTTTAAAGACTTTCTCGATGAGTTTCGTAGAAAACTCATTTTTATCAATCCATAGAACTAGACCCATGACTCTTCATCCTTTGACAAACATAACTCAGGATGTCTACCATCGGGGCATGGAAAATGAAAAGCTTAAAATCCAAGTTCTCGATGTGAGCTCAAATCAAGTGCTCTTTGAATGCTCTCTGGAGGATTCACAAAAAGCTTATGTTTTCGCCGGTGAAATGGAAGATATTGGTTTGCACGTAAAAGTTTTGAACCCAACTTTGGCCGAGACTCTTACCAACTCACTTGGCCTTTCTCATGAAAAGACCTTGGAATATTTTAAAAGCATGGATCACGAGCTTGAAGAACACGAAGGCTCTTGTTGCGTCGATAATTCTGCCAAATAATTTTTAAACTCAAATGTGTTGGGTCTAAATACGAAAAATTGACAAGCTAAAATCGGTGCCCATAATGCGCAAAAAGAGACAATGGAGTAGTCGAATAGCCAAATGAATTCTCATACTCCCGATCAAAGACATTTAAAAGCTGAAACCCCACTTCATCTTTAGTAAATGAGTACTTACATCCTAGATCCAGTATTTCATAACTGGAGAGCTTCACAAAACGATCCTGAACCCTGGGATCAAGATCAAGTCTTGACCCCATCCATTTCCCTTTGGCAGAAATTTCAAAAGACGCTGTCATGAAATAAATCAATTGTAATTGGGCCGAATTCTGAGGACGTCTTAATATTTTTGTCTCTTCATCTTTAAAGGTCTGATGAGTAAAACTCGGGGCAATTTGAAAATCTTGACCTTTGATGGTGCTACTTAATTCAACCCCTTCAACAATAAAGTTACCTTGATTCTGAAATCCTTGGGCCACATTATAAACGATCAAATCGTTTAGACTATTCTGAAATACAGAGACCTCAAAATATTCCGTTTTACCTATGAGTTCTAGGCCATGATTTTTTTCTGGCACTAAATCCCTGTTCCCAACGGCAAAACCAAAAGATGCTGGGCCATAAAGTTGATAAAGAGACGGGGCCTTAAAGCCTTGTGAGTACTGGAGCCCTAATTCACTTTTATTTTTATATAAAGCGATCCCTGCTGAACTTGTATCAAATCGACCGTACTTCGAATGCTGCTCGCTTCGAAGTCCCAACTGATACTTAATAATTTCTTGTTTATAAAAACTCTGTATAAATAATGATTTCAGATCACTTTCTTTCTTAATTGTCTTTAGATCAAGGTCTTCACGCTCATTTCCTAATCCTGAAAGAATGTGCCAGTCCGAAGAATGATCATACTGATAAAGAAGTTCATGCTGATAAAGGTCACCTTCAAACTGAGTCAATCCTTGCCCAAGCATCCTTATGGCACGTTGGTGACGACTTAAACCATTTCGAAGCGAGAATGAGGACTTTTCATTAAGTTCATAGTTTGTCTTCTGCTGCAGAATATACTGATCATTTACACTGTGATCTTTTGTATTCTCAGTAATCCCACCATCCAACTCATTTTTTCCATGTAAATATGAGGCCAAAAGCTCACTACTCCATTTAGGGTTCCAATGGTGGGCAGAGGAAGAAGTAACCTGAGTAATATCCGCAGCATCACGTTCACGGGCCCTAAATCGTTTGTCGTTTAAACGGGAAAGTCCATCACTATGAAAACGTGTGGCCGTGAGAGTTCCGTGATGATTTTTGTTTTTCCAGTCTGAAGACAATGATGAGTCGATAGTTCCAAAACTCCCACCATTTATTTCTAATCTTGTATCAGGGGCATTTTCACCTTTTCTTGTTTTCATCTCGACCTGACCACCTAAAGCATCCGAGCCATAAAGCACTGCTTGAGGACCCTTATGAACATCTATCTCTGCTAGAAATGGTGATGTAAAAAAAGAAGAATCAAACTGACGGTCATTATTAGAGGGATCATTAAGTTTTAGCCCATCCAATGTAAATGAAACATGTCTGCTCTCAGTGCCTCTAATAAAATAGGAAACTCTTCCTCCCGGGCCACCATCTTGAACAGTCATTGTTCCAGACACACTTTCTAACAAAGTGGTGATAGTTGCGTCTTTTTTTTCTTCCAGGGAAATTTTTTTGGAGCTACTAAAACTAAAGGCCGAAACATTTTTAGTCGCTTTAACTTCAATAGGGGCCAAAATATCTTCGGCAAAAAGCTGATGGGATAAAAAAAGCAATAACCACATTAAGCATACAGACATACATATTCCTCCTCGGGATGTCTTTGCTCCTCAAAATGTCGTATCTGACTTCCATTTCTGGTCACAGTTGCGGGACAGTGTTGGATTTACACCAAACTTCCGAGATAAAGGGAGATGTGGTAGGAACTTAACGCAGTTTTTTAGATAATGCAAAAGATTAGGTAAATGCCCATCGTTACAAAACTAGCTTATAAATGCCCCTGCATTCGCAGGGACATTTATATAGATAAAGATTGTTATTTTAAGCTGATTCTTCGATTTCATCCGCGGCCGCTTCTTCATCACGGATTTTTTTTCGGATTTCAATGTTTTTCGGATTATCCGAAGGATCTGTGTGGAGTTTGTTTTTCCAGTGGTCTTTTTGTTTTTCCACCTGGCGTTCGATCTTCTCGATAACAATGTCTAAAGATTTATACATGTTATCCGAACTCGCTTTTGCAAAAAAATCGAACTTAGGACCATGGACCTTAATATCTGCCCAATGTTGGTTTTCGTGGACCCAGCACACCCATTGAACATGAATGTCACCATTAAAATACTTTTCTAATTTTTCAGATTTTTCACGAATGCGCTCATCAAGCGCTGGCGTGTGGTCAAGATGCTTAAAGGAAATTTTCAATTTCATAATACGTGCCTCAAAAAGTTAGTAATCGGCCACTGAAAACTCTCTCTAACTCGCTTTACGACATTAATACCTCCTCGTAAGGGTTACTTCTTTCGTTTAGAAGATGGGGCGATTCCCATCATCTCACGGTACTTGGCGACAGTACGGCGGGCGACAATAATATCTCTGGTGCTTAAGAGTTCCGAAATCTTCTGATCTGAGAGCGGCCGTTTAGGGTCTTCATTCCCGATCATTTCTTTAATTTTGAGCTTTAAGCTTTCTCCAGCAATATCTATCCCACCATTTTTACCACCAATACCGGCGTTAAAAAAATACTTAAGTTCAAAGGTTCCAATTGGTGTATGCATGAACTTGTTTGTTGTTACACGAGAAACTGTTGATTCATGCATACCAATTTCATTAGCAATATCTTTTAAAATCATTGGTTTTAATGATGCCGGACCTTTTTTAAAAAACTCTTGCTGTGTGCGAACAATTGAGTTGGCCACTTTATAAATTGTTTTTTGTCTGTTATCGATGGATTTAATTAACCACAGGGCCGCACGAAGTTTGTCTTGAACAAACTCTTTGGCCTCAGCGTTCTCTTGGCCGCTCTTAATCAAGGATTTGTAAAGGTTAGAAACACGCAGACGAGGAACCCCTTCATCATTCACCTGAACAACGAATTCACCACCCACTTCGGCCACAAAGATATCAGGGACAACATATTGAGTCTCCTCTGCTGACACTAGACGGCCTGGTTTGGGATTAAGACCCATGATGATGAGTTCTGCGTCTTTAACCTTATCTTTCGAAACACCAAAATCTTTAGAAATTTTGTTATAATCTTTTTTCTGTAAGTCATGTAAATTTCTTTCAATAATCAATTCAACCAGAGGGGATCTCTCGGCCAACAAACGGGCCTGAATACCTAGACATTCCTCAAGAGTTTGTGAGCCACATCCTACTGGGTCCAGGTTCTGAATAAGCTTAAGAATATGAAGAGCATCTTCTCTTTCAACTTGATATTTTCCGATCACTTCATCTACTGGAACTTCCAGATATCCGTCATCATCAATGTTATGTATATAGGCCAGTGCCAGGTTTAATTCATCAGTCGACAAACTCTCCATGCGCAACTGCCATTCTAAGTGCTCTTGAAGACTTTGGCTTTTTGAAACCATGTTTTCATAACTAGGCATATCATCTGGAGAAAGATTCTCTTTCATATTCGGAGACGACGACGACGAACTATTAAATGATTCTGTGTATGATTCCCAATCAAAAGTCTCTTTTGAGCCTTCAATCAGTTCTGGCCCTGAAAAGTTTTCCGCAGTGGCTTCCTGGACTTCTATTTCTTCACGTGAAGTTTCTTCTCCGATAGAATCCATTTCATTATCAATTTCTTCAAGCATAGGATTTTCAACCATTTCTTGAGAAATGAGAGTTGTCATCTCTAGATGGGTGAGAGTCAGAAGCTTGATGGCTTGCTGAAGCTGAGGCGTGATCATTAGGCTTTGAGATTGTCTCAGCCCCTGATGCATTTTAATCGCCATAAATAATTCCCCTACATCTTAAATTCTTCCCCTAAGTAAAACTTACGGGCGGTTTCATTATTGATGATCTCATCCGGTGTCCCACTCACAAGCAACTCACCACGGCTCATGATATAGGCCCGGTCTACAATACCGAGAGTCTCGCGCACATTATGATCAGTGATGAGTACTCCGATATTTTTTTGCTTAAGCCTTTTAATGATTTGCTGGATATCACTCACAGCAAGTGGATCTACTCCGGCAAAAGGTTCATCAAGCAAAACAAACTTCGGATCTAGAGCGAGGGCCCTAGCAATCTCAACCCTTCTTCTTTCTCCCCCAGATAACTCACGACCTTTTGATTTTCGTATGTGGTCCAAACTAAAATCGTGGATCAAATCATCTAAGGTATTCAAACGTTGCTTGGAGTCCAAGTCCTGCACTTCAAGAACGGAAAAAATATTTTCTTCTACTGTGAGTTCTCTAAAAACACTGGCCTCTTGTGGAAGATAACCAATACCTTTTTTCGCTCTCACATGAAGGGGAAGTTCTGTAATGTTTTCATCCAAGAGATTAATTTTTCCCTCGTCTGCCTTCACAAGCCCTACCATCATGTAAAAAGATGTTGTCTTACCAGCTCCATTGGGACCTAAAAGACCAACAACTTCTCCTCGCTCAACGTCTATGCTTACATTCTTAACGACCACCCGGCCATTATATGTTTTCTTAAGATCTCTTGCGTGAAAACTAGCATCCATACTATTCCTCTGTTTCTGCTTCTTCTTTTTTCTTTTTCTTATCCTTATCCCTTTTCTTCACATGCATATCCGACATTGAGTCATCTACTTCAATGAGATCGACGTTTTCACGGATAGTAATCCTATAACCTTTAAGAGCATCATTTCCTTGTTCTACTCGTGGCGCACCAGAAAGGATCATTTTTTGCTCTCTTCCAAATCCTTCCAGTCTCTCTGAAAAGGATTTTCGGATAACCACTCCTGTCGGAGTTTGCATAGTTTCCGTTACTTTCACATCGTCATTCAAGACGAAATACTTGAGGCTTTTATTATAGTTTTCTAAAAAGATATCGGCTTTTCCGGAGGTTATAACGTAATTATCCCTTATAAGTTTCACATCCCCTTCCAGCTTTGCCAAAGAATCCAGACCCGTGAGCTCTAGTTTCTGAGAGAAGAATGTTGTCTTACCTTCATATTGTTTTTTACGCTGAATGTAGCCATCAACATTCTCTTCAAACAGACTGTATTGTTTTTCTGGATAAGCACGCATGCGCTCAGATTTAACATGAACAACATCTCCAGTTTTAAGATCAGTTCCAAAAAATCTGACATGACCTTTTCCTAAAACTAAATCTTTATCCATAAAGTACTGCACATCATCAGCAAAATATTGTGAATCATCTGAATTAAGTTTCACTTCATTTTCAAGTTCTAAAAACTGATCAGCTTTTCGATAATACCCCTTCAGCCCTTGGTATCTCATCGTTTTATTTTTTTCCGGATAATTGTACACCCCCTTGGGAGAGACAAATTCTACCCGAGCGTTATCTTCGGAAATCATTTTATCCGCGGCCAATGAAATTTGGGGCACACCTTTTTTTGAGAAAAAATAATCCAAATACTCCACCTCCGTGAAGTCCGGAACATTTTGACCTAACGAGGGCATCGTCATTTCCTCCATAGGAGAAACATAAGAGGCCACAATCACCGCAGTGTTGAGAATGGCAAAAGCTAAAATGACATTAATGGAACGAATATCTCGAATTCTCATGTTTATTATTATGACCTATTTGTGGGATTACAGATAGTTAAAGAATCCCTTGCTTCATAGCGCTGGCCAAAAGAAGATGACGTTTTTCCTCCATTTTTGTACCTTGATGGCTATGCAAAATCATACACTTCCTGAATCTCCCACTCTGCAAGACTTAGTTACGAATGGCGTTAAGCTCACTCCCATGATGGAGCAGTACTATCAAGTCAAAAAACAATATCCTCAAGTTCTTTTGATGTTTCGTATGGGCGACTTTTACGAAATGTTTTTTGAAGATGCCCGAGAGGCTTCTCGTTTATTAAACATCACTCTTACAGTTAGGGGAAAATTAGGTGACGTTCCTATTCCTATGGCCGGAATTCCTCACCACGCAGCCGCAACTTATGTGGATCGTATCTCACAGTTAGGAAAAAAAGTTGTCATCTGTGAACAGATTGAAGATCCCAAACAGGCCAAAGGAATTGTTAAACGTGCTGTGACTCAGATTGTGAGTCCTGGAATGCCTTACGATTTAGATAAGGCCCAAGGATCAGAAAATAAGTATATTGCTTCTGGATTTTTATTTAACGGTCGTTACGTTCTCATCCTTTTAGATTTCACTACTGGAGATTTTTTTGGACTCTGTTTTAAACAAATGGAAGATTTTTGTGAAAGACTTTTATTGGTTCGTCCTAAAGAGTTCATTACATATATGGGTCAGTGGGAAAAACATCCAGAGCTGGAGAATTATCTAGAAAGCATGGACGTTCTTAAGACACATTTGTCCCAAGAGTACTTTGATGAAAAACATACCAGCTTTTATATACAAAAACTTATTCCAACCTATCAAAGAGACGGCATCATCGCTCAGACCCCAGAAGTTTTGTGCCCATTAGGTGCTCTGAGCTATTATGTAACCTCAACTCAGTCCATTGAGAAGATTAGCCACTTACGTCCCTTTAAACTCATCAATAATGAAGATGCCATGAGAGTAACTTATGCCACTCTTTCAGGCCTAGAGATTTTCCCACGATCACGCGAGACAGAAAAAAATTCTCTTCTAGGATTCATGGATAAAACCAGAACATCCATGGGGGCGAGGCAGATAAAACAGTATTTTCAATCACCATCTTGTGATCTTAATCTCATCACAAAAAGATTAGATCTTATTCAGAGTCTAATGGCCAAACCACAACTCATGAAAAATCTCCGAACCAATCTTGATGATGTACGAGACCTTGACCGTATCATGGCCAAGATCTCAACTAAAAAAGTCACAGCTGGAGATATTTTGAGTCTGGCCAAGGCAACAGAAGTCTTTTTTAACATGCAAACAGAAATGGATGATGAAGGTTTTAGTTTTTTCCAAAAGCTTCCTAAAAAAGACGTGGAGTTTCTGAATAAACTTAAAACAGAAATTCTTGTAACCGTTAGCCATGAAATGGGTGCTCACCCCGACAAAGGTAATCTCATCCGACCTGGTGCAAATGATGAAAGAGACCGTCTCTGGAAACTCTCAAATTCAGCGGCCGATGAAATCATCAAACTTGAAACAAAATATCGAAATGTTACGGGTATCGGCAATCTCAAGATTAAACACAACAATATCTCAGGTTATTTCATTGAGATTTCTAATTCTCATCTCTCAAAAGTTCCAAGCACTTTCATGCGTCGTCAGACTCTTGTGAATAACGAACGTTATGTGACAGCTGAGCTTGAAGCCTTTGAAAAAGATGTGACTCAAGCTCTAGATAAACTCATACGTTTAGAAAAAGAAATCTTTGATGGTATCACAAACACGATTGCTGACCATTCTCTTTTGGTCTTAGATGTTGCCAAACGACTGGCCCAGATTGATGTTTTTCAATCGCTTGCTTGGATCAGTCTACAAGAAAGTTTTGTTCGTCCCACACTACACGCTAATAAAAAAATTATTGAGATCAAAGGTGCTTGGCATCCACTTATTAAGGCCAACATCAGAGAAAGTTTTGTCACTCATGATGTTTCTTTAAGTGAAACATGTTTTTTTGCATTGATCACTGGTCCCAATATGGCGGGAAAAACCACCGTTATGAGAGAAGTGGCGATCATCCAGTATCTTGCTCAAATGGGATGTTTTGTTCCTGCCCACTCAGCTGAACTGGGAATCACTGATTATCTTTTCTCAAGACTTGGGGCATCTGATGACATTATTAAAGGTCAATCAACCTTTATGGTAGAGATGAGTGAGACAGCAGAAATTCTGCGTCACGCTTCCTCTAAATCCCTCATCATCCTTGATGAGATCGGCCGTGGGACTTCAACTTATGATGGCCTATCTATTGCCTGGTCGCTGGTTGAACATTTTGTAAAAAAATTAAAACCTCTAACACTTTTTGCAACTCACTATCATGAACTTATCGAATTGGTAAAAAGTCTTCCAGAGGCAAAAAACTATACTGTAAGAACTGAACAAAATAATGGCAAGGTCCAGTTCATGTATGAACTTATAGAGGCCGGAGCAACCCAAAGTTTTGGCATCCATGTGGCCGAACTAGCAGGACTCCCTAAAGAAGTTCTTAAACGCTCTCGAGAGATTTTAAAAGAGCTAGAAAAAGGTCAGAGTTCATCCACAGAGCTGGTGGATCGTATATCCTTTGGTAACAATCAGCTGACATTTTTTGATGCTGCTCCAGTGGCCCAAATAATTCCTGAACATCTAGAGAAGATAGAAAAAAGCCTCAAAACACTTGATATTATGAATATGACTCCTATACAGGCCCTACAGAAATTACAAGACTTAAAGGCTCAAGCGACTCT
>CAMCZE010000004.1 GCA_945885655.1 Bacteriovorax stolpii
GAGATCTTCCCGCTCGGCCTGATCAAGAAGTTTTTCCACTTGTCCAGGCTCAGACTGATCATGCAAAGAAAAAACTCTTTTACCCTGAAGGGAAATTCCTAAATGGTTTAAGAGTTCTTTAAATACCCGAGTGTCTTCGGCCGCAAAGACCTCTCCCTTCTCCAAGGCCTCTCTTACACGAGTCGTAAGATCGCCAAGATTTCCAATAGGTGTATTTAAGAGAATGATTTTTCCCACTCTAAACCCCTTTCTTATACCGTGATAGAGTTATCTACAGTACCGGGCATACACCAAGGAGTAAACCCAATGAGTATGAAGGCCAATGTTCTGCGCGACGCCAACGGAAATATCCTCATTCATATGCAGGGTGATCTTAATTACGACCATTCCGGACCGCTTCGTGGTCAATTACAGACCATTGCTAAAGACAATCCGAACTCCAAAATCACAATTGATATTGGTGCGATTGATTTTGTAGGTTCTTCTGGAATTTGCCATTTTGTTGAGACAGTCAAATTTCTCAAAGAAGGCCGTGAAGCATCGGTTCATCTCTCAAACGTGAAGCCAGAATTTATCAAGATTTTTAAGCTTTATTCACTTAATGAAGCCGATTATGTAGCGGAACTCTTCAATTTCGATAACGATGAAACTGAAAATCTCAGTTCTCGTTTTGCGAATCGTACAAATACTTTCGAAAACTAAAAATTAAAATTAATGATGTTTACAGTAAGAGGGGGCAATGAGCTTCCTCTTACTTTTTGAGAGTCACCAGTAAAGGCCTGCCCATGAAGGCCTTCTTGCAAAATACTGAAGCGGTTAAAACTTCCTTGAGGATCTCTCCCCTCCTCACCGCCACCTTCTTGAGCATCATAGTCTTCACCATAAACATCAGTGGCTTGATCATAATTACTATCATCGTATGTGCCTTGTTTATTCCTACCGGCCGAAAAAATAACATAGGCCCCAAAAAGAATCCCTGCATACAAACCAATAGAGGCCCCTTGTGCCACTGCACGAGTAGACGTTCCGAATGCTAACGACGCTGTTCCTAAAAGAGCACCACCAGCAGTCCCATAACCAATAATTGTCAGGACGGCCCGGGCCTTGGCCGGCATGGCCGCTTGAGCAGGTAGAGGTCTAGTGAGTGTCGCCATCACAATCATGGCCATAAAAAATGTAGCGATTTTTTTCATACTCTTAGAGTAATGAACATTAATAATATTTGCAAAACAAACAATTGACCGACTATTTCAATAAACCTTGATGGTGCTCCAAAAAGTCCAGATAAAAAATATTGTGAGTTTCGTAATCGATTCATTTGATTCCGTAACATACTCTCTGATCCAACGAGGGAACTTTTGACTTCTCCAACTTCGATGACCCATCCCCCATACTGTTTTATCATCCTGGCCACATCCACTTGCCCTAATCCCCTAGCTCTTAAAAGCTGAGGAGAAACAAGAAGAGGCAATCCTTTAGCATGAAAATTCTCTGACGCTTTTTTTTCTATCTCAATGGCGTGTAACGAATTCCCGCACACCTTTAAAGGTTTTACGATGGATGGGACTTGGCCCATGGAGCTTGATGGCCTCACGGTGGGCCGATGTGGGATATCCGAAGTGAGTGTTAAATCCGTATTGAGGATAAATTTCATGCATGTCTCTCATAAAAGCATCACGCTTTTCTTTAGCGATGATGGAGGCGAGCCCAATTAATAGAGATTTTGAATCCCCTTTAATAATAGGAATCTCATTCCAAGAAGAGAGCTTATTACCGTGACGAAGTTTCATAGGCCCATCAATTAGGATTGTCGTTGAGCCTTTTTTCGACTTTGAAAGAAACTGTGCTGCCTCTTTCATCCCTCGCAGACTGGCCCCTAAAATGTTCTCTTCATCAATAATATTGTGGTCCATATCCCAGGTGGTAAAAGTTAATTTAATGCCTTTAAACTCAATTTCACCACTTGCTCGATAGGAGAGAAAAAAAACGCCCAGCTTCTGCAAAACTTTAAGCCTATCCGCAGAACTGAGTTTTTTAGAGTCTTTAATACCTTTTGATTTAAGAAACTTAAGAAATACTTTTAGATTTTCGGCCGACTCAAATAAAACACGTACCGCTCCAATGACAACAGGTCCACCCAAGGGACCTCTTCCCACTTCATCAACAGCGATAATTTCTTGAGGAAAATTCTGAACAAGCTTAAGTTCAATCATGAGAAGGTGTAACCCAGGTTAAATCCTAATAAATAAAAGTCGGTTAACTTTTATTTATCTCTTTCATATTTTTACCTCATGCAGAAAGAGAATAAAAGAAATTTTCTAAAATCAGGATAGTGTGCACAAACAAAAAAGGCCCCTTTCGGGGCCCTCTTTTGGAAAAACTTTTGATTAACGAGAGTAATCGATAGCTACACGAGCTGCTTTACCAGTACGTTCACGTAGATAGTTGTGTTTAGCGCGACGAGATTTCCCTTTAGAGATAATCGTAACACCTTCAACTGCTGGTGAATGGAATGGAAATACACGTTCAACACCAACACCATCAGACATTTTACGAACACGGAAGTGACCGTTAACTTGTCCAGGGTGCTTCATAGCAATACATGTACCTTGGAATACCTGAATACGAGTTTTTTCACCCTCTTTGATTCGAACGGCAACTTCAATTGTGTCACCAGTTCTGAAAGCAGGGAGTTTCGCAACGTTTGGGTTCGCATGCTGTTTTTCAACAAGATCAACTAAATTCATAACGTCCTCACATAGACTTGTCTTCCATTCGGCGAACTTGTGCCCAGAGGGAAGGAAAAAATTAAAGGATCAGAGGCTTCTGGCGAGCCGGTCACAATAAATTGCGACAGCTGATCGAACAGACAGATGATTATATCCGTCATCTGCTATGCCAAATATTGGCTCTAGCCGAAAATCGGCCTGTTCAACAACCGAGGCAGTTAATCCCCATCCTGTACCAAATAACAAGAACATAGGTTTTCCGTCAAGACGAATCTGCTCTAGGAGCGCTTTTTCTTTTCCATCATATTTTTCAAAATTCGCACCGGTCACCACAACAAAAGGACGCTGCCCTTCAATCTTAGTGATTTCTTCAATGGCCAGCTCTATTGAATCAATGACTTCCGCCTCTGCTAAGGCATTTTTTCGGTCTGGATTATAGATCAGTCCAGAGTCCGCTTCCCAAAAACCTAAGATTTTTTTAACCATGGCCTGTTGGGTCTTAATAGGGGTAATGAGAAAATAATGCTTAAACCCAAAAGTTCGAGCAGTACGAGAAATATCGTGAATATCAAGATTAGTCACCGAGGTGGTGATCTCTTTACCATCCTTAGACCTGATAGGCCCGTGGACAAGTCCAATGTAACTAGCTGTAGGTAATTTCATGGCCCATGAATATAAGAAACACCGAAAGGTGTCACGTACCATTTGGCCTATTTGATAAGATCAGGGCGATGTTTTTTTGTCATGCGAAGTTTTTCTTGGCCCTGCCACTCTACGATCTTTTTGTGATGCCCTTGGACCAAAACATCTGGCACCAACATTCCTTCAAATTCACGAGGTTTGGTATATTGAGGATATTCAATGAATCCATCTTCAAATGAGTCGGCCTCACTGGATAATTTATTACCTAAAATGCCCGGAACAAATCTCACAGCACTATCAAGCATCAACATAACTGCTAACTCTCCGCCTGTAAGAACCACATCTCCAATAGAATAATACTCTTGAACATACTTTTCTAAAAATCGCTCATCCACTCCCTCATAACGGCCACAGATAAACACCAGATCTTTTGCTTCTGGGCCCATGTGAGTGGTAGCAAATTCGCGAGCGACCTTGTTATCCCACACTCTGCCTCGAGGTGAAGTGTAAACCACACATAGCTCCTCTACCGATGCATATCCCCCGGCCTCAACCACGCCCTTTATAAGTGCATCTCGCAGAATATCTGCCTTCATCACCATACCAGGTCCACCGCCATAGGGTGAATCATCCACACTTTTATATTTTGTCGTGGAGTAATCACGAACGTTTACACACTTCACTTCAAATTTAAAATCCCTTTCATGACGTTCACCACGAAAGGCCTGGCCTGCAATGCCACATTCTAAAAGAGGTTTAAAAAATTCTGGAAAAAGAGTGAGAATCCAAATACGTCTCATCACTCCGTAAACTCCGGCATAATCATGGTGATTTTTTTATTTTCAACGTCCACATTTGGAAAAAAAGCATCTACATAAGGAAGAGTTATGAGCTCTCCATTAACGAGTCTTACTTCAAAAAGATACTGCATACCATTATCAGAAAAACTTTCAAGTTTACCTAACTCTTCCCCAGAAGGTGCCACCACCATCATATCGATGAGGTCTACCAGATAAACCTCTCCATCATCAACGTCAGGAAAAGATTCTCGATCAAGGAAGATTTCAAATGGCAATAAGGTTTCAAGATGGGTGCGATCACGAATGCCATCTAGCTGGCAAATGACCTTGTTCCCAAAACGAAGTTTGACTATGTGCCACTGCTGACCTTGTTCTGGAATTTTTGATTTCGGAGCAGCTGGAAATAGCCAAACATCCATATCATCATCAAGAACACTTTCATCTTGGTTGGGATTTAATAAACGAAATTCAACTTCACCCTTAATACCATGAGGGTGGGCGGCGAAGGCCATCTTAATTAACTGATCTTTGGATTTTGTCATGAAATAAAAATACCCCAATTAAACATTAAACTGCTTAATTGGGGTATATAAAATTTTTGAAGTGAATACTACTCAATAATTTCGAGGACTGATCTCTTCCTCAGCTTGGTCGAAGCTGCATTTAGAATTGTTCTTAATGCCCTAGCTGTTCTTCCTTGCTTTCCGATCACTTTACCAAGGTCAGACTTATCTACCTTAAGCTCAATAACCGTAGTCTGCTCACCGTTGATCTCATTGACTTCCACATTATCGGGCATGTCTACGAGGGCCTTGGCAACAATCTCAATCAGAGTTTTCAATTCGCTCATAATACCTACTTGTGTTAGAGCAGATCCGAGAATAAACCTCGAATAAAATTATAACTTGATATTATTATTTTTAAGCAAAGTTCTTACAGTATCTGAAAGTTGAGCACCTTTAGAGAGCCACGTTTTGATTCCTTCTACGTTCACCATTTTTAGCATATCTGGAGACTTAGGATCATACTGTCCTAATTTCTCTAAAAATTGGCCATCACGAGGACTACGTGAATTTGTGGCCACGATTGTATAAACAGGACGGTTTTTGCGGCCGCCACGGGCCATTCTGATTTTTACCATTTGAGCATCTCCTATAAAGATCGCGAAAAAATTTAGTGTTTTTATATTTCATCAAAAAGCTAAAGTCAAACTCCGCAGGCCATTAACCCCTTAAAAATACTTCTTTCCGAAAGGGCTTTTTTTATTATCCTTTTCAGGTTTCTGTGCAAATGGCTGTTGTTTCTGAGGAGCTTGGCGGAATCCTTTGACGGGACCCATGCCTGGAAGATTTGGAAGTCCTCCTCCTTTCATCATCCCCATCATACCAACCATCATCTGACGCATCTGTCCAAATCGTTCAATAAATTGATTCACTTCCTGAACCGTACGACCGGCCCCAGAGGCAATTCTCTTACGACGAGGACTATCGATAAGATCCACGTCTTCGCGCTCTTTTTTTGTCATCGAGTTAATGATGACCTTCATTTTTTTCATTTCATTTTCGGCCGGACCTAAATCGCCCATCTGGCGAAGGGCCCCACCCATCCCTGGTATCATTTTAAGAATAGAACCAAAAGAACCAAGACGGTTAATGGTCTCCATCTGTTTAACAAAATCGTTGATGGTGAATTTGCCTTTTTCAAGATTGGCCATCATACCCATGGCATCGTCTTGGTTAATGGCCTCTTCAGCTTTTTCAACCAAAGAGAGAACATCTCCCATATCAAGAATACGTTTGGCCAAACGATCTGGATGAAAGGACTCTAGGTCCTTCATCTTCTCACCCACCGAAATAAATTTTATGGGCACACCTGTTACATAACGAATCGAAAGGGCCGCACCACCTCGAGCATCTGAATCCATTTTTGAAAGCACAACACCAGTAAGGCCCACTTTTTCATGGAAAACCTTGGCAACGTTGACGGCCTCTTGGCCTGTCATCGCATCGGCCACAATAAGAACTTCAGGATTATCCAGAGATTTACGAACATCAACGAGTTGATTCATAAGTTCATCGTCAACTTGCAAACGTCCTGCAGTATCAATAATGGCGATTTCTTTATGCATCTTACGAGCATAAGCTAAACCATTTTTGACAATCTCCACAGGAGATTGAGTTAAATCAGAATCAAAATAATCGACCCCTAAATTTTTAGCATGAGTGATCAACTGATCTTTAGCGGCAGGACGAAAATTATCCGCAGGAATAAGAAGCACTTCTTTTTTATTTTTATTACGAAGAAAAAGGGCCAGTTTACCGGCAAAAGTTGTTTTACCAGCACCATTAAGACCCACAATCAAAATGGGTATCACTGGTGGGCGATTAAGATTAAGAGTCTCCTGCTCACCACCCATAAGTCGGGCCAATTCATCATGCATAATCTTAACAAACTGCTGTCCGGGCTCAACACCTTTAAGCACTTTTTCACCGAGAGCTTCGGTCTTAACTTTTTCAACAAATTCTTTTACGACTTTAAAATTTACGTCAGCTTCTAAAAGTGCGGTCTTCACTCCTTTAAGTGTTTCCTCAATATTGGCCTCGGAGATTTTGTGACTGCCTTTGAGTGCGCGAAACGCGTCTGAAAACTTCTCACTTAAATTATCGAACATGGTCATCTCCCTTAAGATTTTCGAGCAGAAGCTTACTACACTCTAAAGGATGCGACACTATGAAATCGGCCCCAAATTCCTTTAAGGTTTGTGAAGATGCATCCCGCTGCCAAATGGCCCCTATGGCCATAACTCCAAAATTTTTTGCTCCTACCATATCGGCCGAGCTATCCCCAATGACACAAATAGAATGTTTGGGAGTGCTGCCTAAGAGTGAAAACAGGCCAGCGACGTGAGGCTTACCAGGAGCATCATCTGGTGTACAAAGTTGATCAAAAAGATGAAGAATGCCCATCTCTTCAAAGAAGCGCAGTGTTGAGGCACGCCCTCTCGCCGTCCACACATAAAGCATGTAGTCCTGTGTAAGCTCTAATAAAAGCTCTTTGATTCCAGGAAAAAGTTTATATTTGGCCCCAGACGTATCAAGAATCGTTCCGTCACAATCAAAAACAACATGCTTCATGGTAAAGATTCTAAATAAAGTTAAGCGATAATTACAACTAATTACATCTTCGATTAAACATAGCCCATGAATTATCCACGCCCTTTTGGCCCAGAATTAAGCCTAAAACTCAAAAGTTTCAGAGGTCATGCCAAACCGATTAAGTTGGGCCAGATTGATTTTGACTCTAAACTCATCCTGGCCCCTATGGCGGGGATCTGTAATATTCCTTTTCGCATTCTCATGGAAGACTTAGGGGCCGGTGGTACTGTTTCTGAGCTCATTTCATGCCACGGGATTAACTATGGTAATCAACGAACCCTTGAAATGCTCAAGATCCATCCCTTAGAGAGAAATGTAGGTATCCAACTTTTTGGTGAAGATCCTGAATCGATGGCCAAGGCCAGTGAAGTGGCAGAAAGTTACGGGCCCAAATTTTTAGACATTAACATGGGCTGCCCTGTGACCAAAGTGGTCACCAAGGGTGGTGGCTCGGCCTTGATGAAAGACATTAAAAATCTAGCGCCATTATTTGAAAAAATGCGCTCTCGCATGAAGATCCCTTTATCAATTAAAATTAGAACAGGCTGGGATTCTAGTTCTCTGAACGCCGCTGAGGTGATGAAAATTGCGGCCGAGTCAGGGATTGAATGGGTCGCCATCCATGGACGCACACGCACTCAGCAGTACACGGGCCAAGCAAATTGGGATTTTATCGAAAATCTCAATGAAGTTAAAAAAACTCCTCTTATTGGCAATGGTGACCTCCATCATCCCTATGGAGTTTCTGAGCGTCTTCAAAAAACTCAGTGTGATGCTTTGATGATTGCCCGCGGGGCCCTTCGAAATCCTTTTATTTTCCTTGAATCACTTGATCCTCATTATGCTTCTCAAAAAAGATCTGTCTTCAATGGGTCCGATTATTGGGAGGTAGTGCAAAGACTTCATCACTACACCACGGAAACTTTTTCTGAAGAGCGGACCATCTTGGTCCAGATCAGAAAACTTGTGGTTTGGTTTGCTGCTGGTTTTCCCCATGCCGCCGCTTTCAGATCAAGAATCTTTACATGCCAAAATTTAGAGGAGTGCATGAAGATTTCGGAAGAGTACTTTTTAGGCCTTGGAAGTGCTCAAAAATTCATCAACTACGATGAAGTATTCATGAGTTCGGGCCATGGCTAACCCCCTTAATTCCCGACGTATCAAATAAGCTATCAAGATTTCCGATGTTTTAGCCGAAAATAGAGAGGTATGAAATTCTTAATCCTGATCTTATTCATCACTCCTGCGTTTTCTCAAGAATTGGCACCTAATTGCCAAGAGCTCTCAAAAATTCTTCAAAGTCTTGAGCAAGACCTTGCCATGAGTTCCATCACAAATGTGCCTGGGGGATGTAATACATATATCAATCAAGAAATTCCAGAGAATCAAAAAGGATATTTTGATGAAAAAAAGTGTGACACACTTAATACGATTGAAACTGAATTAAGATCTCTTGAAAACCAAGAAGGCATTTTAAAAGGCCTTCAGAGATTACGTCTGGATATTCAAGCATCATTGGATAAAACCAAAAAGACTACAGGTCTTGCGGCCGCAATCGCTGGGGAAGAATTTGTTCAAAAACTCAACATTGGGCAATCTTTTGAAACCATACTCCGTTTAGATATTGATTTGAGATTGAAATTTGAGAGTGAGATCAAGGGTAAAGATATTGACACAGCAGAAGAGATGAAGGCCCAATTTTTTTCTTTTTGTAATAACCCTGAAATCAAATCTCAAATAAAACCAGGCCAACACACCTTTTGTGAACCGGGATTATTTAATCCCTCAGACGCAGCAGTTAAAGAATTAAACCTTTATCTGCATGAATTTGCATCGCCTGTCTCAGATGAGATTTCGAAAGCAGAATCTAAAAAGAGAGAGGAAGAGGCCCTCTCCAATAAAGATTCTAAAGGGGATCCTGTCTCTTTCACTGAGATGACTCAAAAGCTTGTTGAGGAACTTTCAAAAAGTACCAATACAGATGAAAAAACTGCAGGATTGGCGTTGGCCAAACTTACTAAGGATGAAAGTCAATCTCTGTCTAGAGATGAATTAAAGGCCGTTCAAAAACTGGGCTCTTTTACAAAAGATCATGATGCTTTAAAAAACAAAATATCCTCTGAACGGTATAAATTTTTACTTGATGATATTAAAAAAAGACAAGAACTTGAGATTCGTTCTAAGGCGTCAATCCTTATTTCACAATATGGAACGAAACTCTCTTCTGATCAGCAGCTTAAATGTGCTAAAACAAAATCAGATATCAATGTGGCCAAAGATTGCCTAGAGCTCCTAGATCAATCTTATGGGACGAACGGAACGGCCGAGACAGATGTGCATAAAGGTGTGAAGGCGTTGAGTGCTTCTTTGCTCTACTTAAATACATTACAAGAGATGCAAAATAAGTGCACAGGTGCCGAAAAAAATCCACTCCCAGACATTTGCAGCAATCCTGATTTTAACGTGGAAGACTTTGATTCCTTATATAAAAACATACATTCTTTAAATCTTATCCGTGCTCAAATCATTTCTGAAAATAAAAAACAAGCAGATCTAAAAAACTTCACTCTTGCCACGATGATGAAAATGGATAACTGCTTAACTTCGGAACAAACTGAAATTGAATTTTGTGAAGCAGAACCAAAACTCAATACAGAGGCCATCTCTTTAAGTAGTGATATTTTGGATATCTCGATTGTCATCGGAAAATCCAACGAAAATTCTTCTAAACCAGATATCTCTGAGATTTGTAAAACAGATGGAAAAAATCACGATGAAAAAAGATTATGTGCGGTACTCACTGGCCCGCCTGCTAGTGAAACACCTCTAGAGATTCCGAAAAAAGAAAATAAAGAGGAAGAAGTTTTCACGACTCCTGGGAAAAGAGAAGAGTCCAGCATTGCCGACAAGATAGGTAGTGTATTCGGGTTTGTACAACAAGTTCTGGCAAGCCCAAGTTCAGTTCCTCCTATCTATCCAATGATACCTCCTCCAGGCTTTGCAAGTCCCTACGCCAACGGGGGCGGAGGGGCCATGTCGATCTCTGACCGCATTCTAGCACCGGCCGTTTTCCAGGGTGGCTTTGGATTTTATCGGAACACCCCTGGCACCCAACCTTTCACTTCATTTGGATCGCGAACAACGAGCTCTTTTTTTCCTTAAATCGTTTTTCTCAGGTACATATTTCCCCCTATGAAAATGGAACAATTTTCCGCGACTCGAGTACAATAAAGACTGTGGTGTAAAATTCCGACATAAAAAGCTGGGAGATATAACTAGCATGGATGTTAAGTTATTACTGGTCTTATTATTTGCCATCATCTCATGTACACCTCAAGGCGATGTGAGCAAAGGCAGTTCAGTCAGTCCCACTTCCACCGGGGGCAGTACAGGTGGATCATCAACTTCAACTTCTCTTACGACAATATGGAATTTTTTAGGAACCAACGCCAACCTCATTTCAGTTAATGTTACCAATATTCAAACCGCCTATTTGGTTGGGGCACCCGTTGAAAAATTTTTAGATACAACTGTTGATGGCATTTTTACCAACTTCGCCGGAGCGGAATATTGCCTCATCTCAAACTTCACCATTAGTGGAACTGCAACCCAGCTTAGAACTCGAGTGGTTCCTATTTCTTATTTTGATTTTAAGGCCAATAAAACAGTACGTGTTTTCCGAGTGGACTTTCCTGATGTCACAAACTCACAAGGTTTATGTAACCTTCCTGTTAGAACATTCAGTGCCACGGGTGCTTTAGTGGTTGAGCCTTTTGCGACTCCAAAGTTTGACCCCAATTTATTGTGTTCGACTTGTACGAGTTTTTTAACTTCAGGCAAATTACGCCTTTTTAAACGTGGAACAACCCTAGATGAAGTTTCGCTCAATCTTGTTACTCTAACTCCTCTTACTCTCAAAGTTGATCCAAATGCTAACTCCACTGGAGAGGTAGGAATTTGCAGCAATTCTGAGTGTGTCTCCCGAGGTTTTGATTGCTGTTTAGATAATCAATGTGTCAGAGATGGATTCCCTAGACCTTCAGCATCTTTATCCCATACAACTCAATTGGCCATGGCCGAAGCGGAGAGACTTCAAAATCCTTTGGCCTATTTAAATTATCCTCACCTTTTTTATGTGTGTGGAAATTCTATTCCAACGACGACAACCACTGGACCAACTACTGGTGTTACTTATGATGCTGCATTTGAAGCGTTAAAAAATGATTATAACTGTATCCAGGATTTAAAAAATCTTTCAAGTTCTACTCCTTTTCATTCGGATACACTTTTAGCTCCTGGCCTTCACCCTTTTAATGCTTCAACAAAATGTTTAACTTCAGCTGCTCAAACTTCTTCAACGATGTTTTATCAAAGTGTGATGAGACGTCTTTATCAAACCTGTGGATGCGCTCAAACAAACCTTCCGGACATGGTGAGTTCTTGTCCGGCCTATGACTATGTCATCGAAGAAGCAAGTACGACTGGTGCTCCTTTAAGAATTGATTGTTTCACACCCGCAGTGGTTGAACCTAGCATTCCATCAACTCAAAACGTTAACGTCAGTGCAAGATCTGCTCCTCATCGCTTTTTTGATTCTTCTGGTAATGAACAGGTTCTTTCGTTAAATGCAAATTTCACTCAAGAAGGTGAGGTTTTTAATTACGCCGATGATCAAAAACTTATACCTCAAGCTCAAAACTTCAGCATGAATTCTATTCTTGGCCAAATGAGTGTGACCATGGATAAGGCCCTTCCGGCCAAAACGGTGGACGTTGAGGTTGATCAGGTCTATCTCATTTCTACCAGACAAGGATTTTATACTCCATGCCCAACATGCTCTAAAGACTCTTGGCTCTCAACTCTCACCGCTTTTCCCACCTCTTCATTTGGAACAGGACTTCAGGCCATAGGACACTCAACTGCCCGAGACGAACTTTCAACAAACATCACTGGCGGCAATTACGAAGATACCATCTTTGGAAGAGCGTGCTGGCTACCACCAACGATGATTCCTTTCACTCACGCTTCAAACTCAACCATCGCCACTCAAAGAACTGATCGTTTACGTGCTCAGGCCGCTCTTTTTATCAATGGATATCAGAAGGATTGGTTCGGTTTTAATAAAGGTGCGACCATTGGATCCTTTGATGGAGTAACCTGGTTTGCCATTGGAAAAGGCAGAATTGTCAGATCCACATCAAAAAAACTTTTCCTCGCCATCAATGCTCCATTTGCTGATGTCGCAAGTCCCACTCTTCAAGTGGTAAATATATCTGCCTTTGATGGAATCTCTCAGGCCACGGCCGTAGATTACGATCCACAGTTTCATCTCTCCCACCCGCTACAAAACGAAGCAGGAAACTGTCAGGCCAATCACTTTTGTTCAACAGATACAGATTGTGTAACAAAACTTGGTTGGGAATATTCTTGTGCTGACGTTAAAACCGTAAAAACCAAGTGGCCAACTTTTGATGCAGACGGAAATGAAAAAACGGGCTCAACGATCTTAACCTTAGATCAAATCCTTGCTCAAAAGAAGTTTCCCTCCGCCAGCTCCAAGAGATGCATTTACAGGGGAGCAGGGGCCTTATGTAACAGGGCCACTGAAGCGCAACTCAATCTTATGGATGTTAATGAAAAACGTTTTGCCACCTGTGCACCAAATTTTTTCTGTGCTGATGTGGATAACACCGCCGCCACTAATTCTGTTTTTAACTCTAAGATCTCTCGTTTTGCTGGGCCCATTGAAGACATTCCCGTCGTAAGAAATCATCTTTATGGAAGAGATACAAACGTCCTTGGACGTCCACTTCATTATGTGGCCACGTCATCTTCAACTGCAGCTTTAGAAACCACGACACTCCCCTTTAACATCTTCAGTATCCTAAAAGATAATTCGGCCTTAACTCTCATTCCTCCTGAAGTTTCAAATGATGAAACCGGTGTATGCCGCCCAGGAAAGGCCCTCGATGCTAACTCACCTTTCACTCAGCATCGATCAGCAGACACCGAAAGTCGCACGGACTTCATCAATCAAATTGCGAGTTGTGATTCAAAAAACTTTAAAAACGCAACCACTACCACCGTAGGCCGATTTGCATCATGCCCTGTTATAAATGCGACCTCTGGTAACTACACCATGTTCACCAGTATTCTTCCCCTAACATTTTCAGGTCTCGAACATGCTCAGGCAGCAAGACATCAAAACTCATGTGGCCTAGAAGTTGTGAGTGGCATGAGCTCGGCCACCATGAATTTATCAAGTACCACCACCGACCAAATAAGCATCTTCTCACCATTTAAACTCATTGAGGCAAAACCCCTGAGTAATACTTCTCAAACAATCATTGATCCGACTCTTACCCGTGATGCTTGTTTAAGAAGAGCGGGCCAAGTCTGTCACACCGACTTAGACTGTGGGCCAAATAAATTCCATGCGGCCCAAGTTGATTTTTTTCCATCTTTTTTTGGTAACGATGCAGAGAAGGCCTATTACAGTGAGTATCTTGTCTGTGGCCAGGAAACTCCAAAACCTCTTCCTTCTCAAGGAACGGTCTTCACAAGTTTTAACATGGGATTAAATCGCTGTTGCCGTGAGGCCGGTAAAGACATCTCAACTTTCACCAGTGATATACCTACATCAAATGTTACCTCCCTCTCTGGTGGTGTACACTCTGTTCCTTATGAAGCATCCTCACAATTACTCATGAGCCTAGCGGTCACGGATACTCCACAGAATAGTGCTTTCAAAAATTCAAGACTCATGACGGTTGAAAATCTGGGTACGCCCGACAGACCTTACCTCACTGCTTTCCAAAACTGGACAAATGCCGCCGCACAAACATTAGTAGCAACCAATGTAAAAAGTCTTGGTGTTGGATCAACATTTCTAAATGTTAACGTTAGAACACCTAAACAATGGAGAACTTTAAACGAGGCCAACAGTGAAACTTGTTGTGGAGGTGGCTGGGTTCGTAAGTTTGCAGATGGAACAAATAATTGGAGTAAACGTGATCGATTGTTTATGGATGTGACAAACTTTAAATGTCTTAACTCTAGAACGACACTCTTAACAAATCCTACTTCCTTTGATGACTATTATAGACTTCCTTTTACAAAAACAACCAACGCTGTTCTCCCCTTGAGAACTTATGTTCCTGCTAGTAATAATGCTACAAATACCGTGGCAAAAGATTTTTTACATTATTGTATTGACCCCTTAGGAGAGGTTGCAAGTTGCGCGCAATTTGGATTTGAATCAAACGTTGCAGATACTCCACCTGATTCAAATCCGAGTTTTACCTATGAAGGCTCCATTCAGGTTAATACTCTGACTCCAAATTTTGTCGATAAACTTGATTACCTATTTAAACCTTTTAGTGCAGATACTGATGTTCGAACTCATCTTAATTTTACAACAACTGATGCACGTAAAAACATAAAAATAAAAATTCCAAGTTATATCTCTTCTGAATTTGAAGAACGTTTAAACGAAGATGAGCTTGCAGGTGTTCACAACACGATTAAATTGGTCAATGCGGATGAATCATTCTTCACAGAATGTTCTCCTAATTCAGTAGCTTTTCCATTTGAAACTACACTCACATCACCTACTACTGGCGATACACTGACCTGCATTCCTATAAATGGCAACTGCTGTTATGCTTATGATCAAGCTACTCGAACTATAATTGCAACTGCTCAAGCTGGTTCTATTGGAGGAGCTGTTCCAGACGATGAGGATCTAGGTTTAACTTTTGAATTTCACGCTGTAGGCTCTGTAGATCTAAGAAATTTTTTAAGTCCTAAACCTGGTTATCAAGCCTTAACAAAAACACGTACCAAACCAGGAACAGACTCATACTACCTGCGCCGTTTAGGAAACTTCGAACTTCTTGGCATTCCACAAATATCTTACGAGGCCCTTTATTGTAATGATGATGAGGACAGAGTTGTTCCTGGACTTTTTAAAACATCTTTGCCTGATAGAGCTAGTTTTGAGGTCAATACAAATTCATTTAAAGACAACGGAATTCATTTCGTGAACCAATTTGCCACTGATCATGAGCCCATTTTTTCTGCGAATGATTTTAAATGCTGCTCACCATTGGGTAAAACGGTGAACTCTCAGGCCACATGTTGTTCTGGTTTTGGTGTTTCTAATAATGCGACCAACACCAGTTTTACTTGCAGACTTCCGGCGGGTACAGATTTGATGGTGTATTTTAACCGTTTTGTTTCTAACGAAGGTGTGGGTACTGACAAACCAGGTGGCGGTTTGGTGGAAGCTGATTTTGAAGACCAGACTGGGGAACCAAAAGTTCTTAATGCAAGCGTGATTCAGAAAATTTCGGCGATGGGAAATGCTTTTTGTGTGAACAATTCAGTTCGCCAAGGTGGAGCTTTTGGCCAGTTTGCTCCAGAGCCAGTAGGCCCTTTCACACGATCGGCCATCCCTATATATAATATCGTTGATTCTTTTGGAGATTTTGCTACAAATTCCAATGCCACAAAAACTGTTGATGTGGGATACTTTGCTTTTATGAACGGTTTCCGCTGGAACCACCACCTATATTGTGATGACTAGAGGCCTTAAAATATGAAACGAAATGCAAAAACTCCTTCTGAAACTTCTGTAGAAATGCGTGAACTTGTCATGCCTAACCACACCAATCCCCAAAACACAGTATTTGGGGGAACAGTGATGAGCTGGATTGATATTGCCGCTGCGATGGTGGCCGCACGACACTGTGGACGTCCGGTTGTCACGGCCCATATAGATGACATTGATTTTATCGCTCCCATTAAAATGGGCTACCACGTGCTTATTCAGGCCTCACTAAATTATGTTGGAAAAACATCCATGGTTATCGGTGTAAAAGTGACTTCAGAAAATCCCTACACTGGTGAGTGTCGCACAACGACCAAGGCCTACCTTACGTTTGTGGCCCTTGATGATTTAGGCCGCCCAGTTGTTGTGCCTGAACTCACACTCCAAAGTGAAGATGAATTCCGGCGTTTTGAGAATGCTAAAAAAAGAGTCGCCATGAAAAAAGAATTTAGAGGCTCTCTGAGAAGCAAATGAAATATTCCCGATATGACTTTATTTTAGTGTTGCTCTCTTTTTTTCAGGCATCAGGCCTGTTATTGTGGGCCATTTATTTTAACGATTTATATTTCAACGAAAACTGTCTGATCTTTTTATTTCAATTATTTTTGTTTTATTTTAACCCTATCGTAACCACTCATAACTTTTTACACACACCTTTTTTCACTTCTTCTTGGATGAATAGCTCTTTTGCCATTTTAAACTCTATGAATCTTGGTCTGCCTCAAATTCTCTATAAATATCATCACCTCAATCATCACCGTCATAATAACTCTCTCGAAGATCCTTCATCGACCTATCTTTTTGGGAAAAATAAAAAGCAGGAACACTGGATCAGCTACAGTGCTCGTTCGTTATTTAGAGAAGGAACTACCCTTGCTTTTAAACAGACTTTACAAAAAAAAGAAACGGCCCAGCTCTTGGTTGAAACTCTAAGCACACTTTTTTTTTGGTCCATGTTAGTTTTTATTAATTGGAAATTTTTTATTTGTGCTTACTTGCCACTTTTTTATGCGGGATGGTTTTTGGCCCATGTTGAAAATTATTTTGAACACTTCAAGGCCCGTGCTCCATCAAATCGTTTTGGGAATGCAGTCAGTTTTTATGGGAGAGGTTATAATATTGTAATGTTTAATGAAGGGTATCATCAAGAGCATCACATCTCGCCTCAAGAACATTGGTCAAAACGTCCTGAAACAACACTTCGTTATCAAAAACAAATGAGGGAAGCAGGTGCCTATACGGCCAAACTTCCCCCACTCTTAGGTATGTTCGAAAGATAACTTATTAAAGCTTACCACCAACCAGTAAAAGCTTGTTTCCAAGCAGTACTTACTTCACTTTGATTCCAAGATCTTTGTGGAACTGTCTCAGTCTCCATAAGTTCTAAATTATTTGGTTCCCAATAGTACATTGGAACTTTCATTAGATAACAAGATTGAGCGTACTGATTATTGTTATACTCAGAATATTTAGCAACTGTTGGGCAATAAGCTTCATTCTGCATGAATTCATCAGTCCAAGCTTTCATTTCATAGGGAGCGTCAGTAAAAGCTCTATCAAGAACTCTTTCTTCAGCTTTTCCATTAATGTCTACTAAAACATAAGGAGAAACGTGGAACCACCACTTATAACGGTATTGTCTGATGTATTTTGTTGTGAAGAACAAAAAGACTTTCATTGATTTCACTGAGTGTCTGTTCCACATATCATTGGCCCAAACGTGGGCACGATTAAAACATTGAGATCTTTTTTTTGCTCTACCATTCATTTCCCAGAAATACTCATCAGCTGTTTCCAAAGAAGAAATAACTGTTGGTTCATAGGCCTGGGCCTGAATTTTAAAACGTGAGGCCGCTTTGACTTTAGATTGACCTGCAAGTTTAGCACCGATAACGTTTCCATGGGTGTCGATCTCTACTTTAACGAGGAAGTTATCTTTCTGAGCGATTGAGAAAGCTTCAACCATTTTTGTGTCCGTGCTATCAACAAGAAGAACACGGCCTTCTTTGTGTGCAAAAACAAGTGTCGGTTCAGTAGGTGAAGTACTGATATCAACTTTTTCGATGGTTGTAGTCAAAACCGTATTCCCAACAACACCTGCAAAAGCAGAGCTGAAGAGAATGAATGCGAGCGAACTCAACATATGTATCTCCTTAACAAATTAGTTTTGGGGATATGTACAATTCATGACTGAGTCCGGCAAGAGGGTGAATAAAAAAAGCCTCCATTCGGAGGCTTTGTGTGTGTGCAGGAATGTTGAAACTTTTATTAAAAGAGATACTTTAATTAAACATGTCAAAAGGGCCAGACGTCAAACGTAAAACACTAGATCTAGTATTCTTTATCGTCACAAATTTGACAAGAAACAATACAAATAACGCTTTAGGCTAAAAAATTAGTTATTATGCCCTTTTAGAAGTTTTTTCTTACGAGCAATTCTTTTTAATTTAAGACCGCTTTTGTTGTTCTTCTTAGATTTTTTCGCAGGGCGCGACTTTTTTAACTTTTTCATAAAATCCTCCTCAATAAAATAATTGCGGTGAGCTTATAATAAAAGAAGTCCTTTGGAAATAACGGGAGACACAATGCTTACAGGATATTTACTCTTTTTCATCACTCTTCCACTATTTGCACAGGTTAGGCCGCCCATCCAAGTCATACCGGAGCCTAAAACCGCCGCGGATTTTGAACATCAGTTCAAAGGATGTTTTGAAAACTCTGAATGTGACCAGGTTATGGGACTTCAACTTGGGCGCTGGAGGGAGCTTATCACAAAGCTCAAGGCGCCCGAAATGGGTGAAGAGAAAAGAGTTCAGTTCCTGGAACTCTTTAGAGCAAAGTATGGTTTACCGATTGAATTCTACACAAATGATAAATCTCAGCTCACTTTTAGGCCTATGATTTTCAACTCTCCATGTAAAAATCATAATCTCAAAGAAAAAAAAATCTTAAGAGGAACCGCTTTCATTAAAGCACTTTCAAAAGAGAAGGCAACAGTTTGGAGAGATCAGGCCCAGATAGAGGTTCCCATTGGGGAGTTTTTTATTCCTCAGCCAGTGCTCGTGTATTTTTCACCCACGCCTGAGGTTTATTTTTTACCTTTGGATGATCAACCTCTTTATCTTAAAAATAAAGAGATCCATGTTCTTAAAGATGAAGATGATTACTTTTATTCAATCAAAATTGATCGTTTAGGAAATTGGAAGGCCGTGGCCACGGATTATTCTCGTTTAAGCGAGCTCGAAGATAAAAGACAGGAAGTGAAATGTCCATCAGAGACATTTTCGGCCCCAAAAGCTTTTGGGACCGAATTTTGTAAAACTGTATGGGACGAAGATACTAAAAAAACAGTGATCGTTAAAATGTACCGCGGCTGTGTTATTTAAGGGTGGCCGTTCTCACTAAAACCTTGCCTATTTCGCAAGTTGAACGTGAGACAAGCTTTCTTTCTACAAAAAATCCGATACGTGGGCCAGTTATCTGAAACTTAATCCACTCCTCAGAACCGATACGATAATCATTGCCTTCAACAAGCTGACCTTTTCTAATCATCACACAAAGAGTATTCACATTATCCCCTGCACATTCACTCGTCCTTGTAAGAGCTGTAAACCAGATGGCGATACTTGAATTAATCTGCATGGGACTTCTGATATCACCAAGGTTTTTACAAATTTCGGCCATTGATCCATACCGAGTGGTCTCTACATTTGGAAAAGCAAAAGGATCATTATTGATTTTTTTAAAAATATAATTATCTTGAGAAGGCTCAATTTTAACTAAGATATCAAGCGCTGGAGAAGCACTTTCGGCGGCACAACTTTTTTCAGAGAACAAATACGTAAAATGAGTATCAGGACCCAAATCATTAAGCACAGCTACTTTACTATCTAAAGCATTACAGATGCGTGCAAGCTTGGAAGCATCATCATTACTTAAAAGTTCTGGATTGTAACTTATTAGGGCCGAAACCGTTGCGGGATCCGTTCTTTTGAGGTCTTTTTTGTTACATGAAAATATAATAAAAAGGCTCAGAAATACGAACAGCTTCGCCATAGGGATCCTCCAATTTAATTTGCTCATTAAATTGTCATTAATCGTGGAGTTCCTGGCAAATTTTATTATAGGTTTTTAAGCAAGGCCCTAACTTCTGTTGTTTGATTCACAGCACACAGACCTGTTGAAATATTAGTCCGTTGTAAAAAAAATCCTATGCGAGGTAAAGTGGGATCAACTTGAAAACGGAAAAAGTCACGATCAGTAATTTTATAGGTGTTCCCATTAGGACTCCCTGTCTCGACTGAAAGACACAAACTTTGGGGGGTTGGAGAACAATCTGTACTATTTACCTTTGTAGTAAACCAAACGGCCTTACCACTTGAAAGAACCACTGGATTTGTTATTGGATTGGTGGTGCTAGAAAGTTTACTACATAGCTCTCCGACTAAACCACTGTTAGGAGTTTGTAATTCACTAAAAATGAAATCTCGATTATCCAAAACTCTTTTAAAATAGTACTGAGTTCCAGCTTGCTGAATATAAACAGATTCATCAAAAGCGGCCGGAGCTGTTGCCTGAATACAACTTTTCTGACTAACGGTAAAAATATAAGTGTCCGCAGTGGTATTATTAAGTGCCAAGGCCTTTTGCCCTAAAGCATTACAGATCGTCGACAGCTGGGCACGATCATCACTTTCAATATTAATGAGTGAAAGACTGCGCTGAGTTCCCACCACTGCATCACTATTTGTGCCTGGAGGGTTGCCACCGCAGGCCGCTAATAAAAAAAGAGGTAAGGCCCACATTTTCATAACTACCTTTTAACCATTGTGTTCTTGATATAAGTTCCACGCATTTTACTGGCCTCATCAACATACTTCTCAAACCAATCAGTCCGAGTCATTTTGATAAATCTTTTTTCTTCAGGATGAAACGTAAGTTTTCTTAGATTCTCTGCTTGAAGCATTTTCACAAGATAAAAATTAGCAAATACGGGAATTTTAAGAACTGATTCCATGGCCGTTTTATCTAAATGAAAAGATTTTTTATTGGCATAATGAGTGACAAGGTTATCAAATTTATAATAATTATCACTCACTCCTTCCTCACATAATACTTTTAATTCTTTTTTCATCATGTCATGGTGGTCTTTAAGCGAAAAAGATTTTGTAAAAGCGAGTTCGGGGAAATAGTCTCTTCCTTCTTTGACTACGTTTGAAGCTTTATACATCAAGACTTCCGGAACAGCATAAGTCGCATCAACTTCTGTCCGGTCATGGTGAAATTGAGGACAAAACTTAATCCCTGGATTTTTATCCATATGCTGACCCAATGTCAGGTACTGATGATATAGAGAACTAAAATAAACCCTACGAGCAGACTTACCTTCTACCTCTTCAACTTCAAGTTTTGTTTCTGGAACTTTAAAGGCCGTCTTTTGTACCGACTGCAAGAGTTCTTTGGCATAAGGAAAATACACGATCTTTGTTTCTTCCTTTAAGTGTGAACAGCTAACCACTGAAAACGTGAGAAGACATAAACTCATATTTTTCATAAAACCCCTCTTCATTCTGTGCTTCTCGGTGACTCAGAAGAGAACTTGATTAACCATCTTTTTCTGTCCATTATAGAGAGATGAATTATTGGCTTATGAAATCTGAACCTGATGTTTTTTCTTTTGCGGATCTTAAAAAAAGACCCAATCAAACTGAGCCCTGGAATGGGGTCAGGAACTATCAGGCACGTAATTTCATGAGGGATGACATGAAGATAGGTGATCTTATTCTCTTTTATCATTCAAGCTGTGAAATCCCCGGAGTGGCCGGCATCGCACGTGTAAGTTCCATTCCTTATCCAGACAGCACTCAATTTGATAAAAAGTCTGAGTATTTTGATTCAAAACCCAGTAAGGATGGCCCTCGCTGGATACTCATTGATGTGAGCTTCCATGAAGAGTTAAAAAGGTTCATTTCATTGGAGGAATTAAAAAAACAACCTGAACTCGCAGGCATGAGGCTTCTTCAAAGAGGGAACCGGCTTTCAATTTTACCGGTTACCTCATCTGAATATAACATCATAAGAAATTTAGTTTAAGAGAGCAAAATTCCCATTACTTCCGATCTCATCTTTACGGACTTCAACTTCAAGATCTTTAACTGATCCATTTTTTTCTTTTATTGAGAATCGATATTTCCCTTCAGGCATTACTTTATAAAACTCCGAAGAACTAAAAGCATAATTTCCAAAGTCTTTTTTCTCAGGAGAAATTTGAGTGATACTCACGACACCTTCAGCATTCGTCTTAGCGAATTTAAACCCTGCCCCTCTATGAACCTGCTTCATATAAAAAATAAGTGAGTCACGGTTGTTAGCATAAAAGTCAGGGATATCATGATAACTTGGCCATTTTGCATAAGAGAGTTCAACCGTTATCTGAAGATCTTGATGCCAAAAGTAACTCCAATCTTGCATCCCACCTTTAACAACATACCAGTCAGCACCATTTGTTACCCCTAATGGAAACTCTGATGAATTCCTCATCTCTGGATTAAGTTCTGCATAACCTATAGAGAGTTCTTTTACGAACGCATCAAGTGGGTGCCGATCATAGGTCGAATCCCATGGGTAGTTAGCAACAATCACTCCTCCGTGAAAGTTTGCAGAAAGAGCAAAATGCCGCTCGGCCTGAAATTTCATAACGGCCTGGTTTTCAACTTCGCGACCGATTGATGTACTGTCACGATCCCTTAAAATATCGGGAAAATTACGGTTCAAATCAGTTCCATTAGCATTGGCCCTTTGGCGGAGTTCACTACCATCGGGATTCATCGAAGGCATAACATAGATTTCAGTATTATTAATGAGATTTGTAATCTCCGTGTCTGAGCCGTACTTTTGCCCAATCTCTTGAATAAGATTTATCATAAGTTCGCGCCCAGTGATTTCATCTCCATGCATTGAAGATATATACTTAAACTCTGGTTCAATCTCATCAAGATTTACATTATCAGAGATTTTCATCATCCAAAGAGAGCGGCCCTTTACTGTTTTTCCAATACTGAAGAGTCTCATAATTTTAGGGTATCTCTGCGCCAGTTCTTGAAGAGATGTTGTGATCTGAGTGTAGCTTGGATAGTCTGCCATCATTTTTTTATTCATGAGTTTCATGTCAAAATAAAAAATGTTTTTCTGATCGAGGTAAGTCTTAAGACCTTTTGAACCATAGAGCTCAAAACCTTCAGAACTCACGTGATCCACTTCCACGGAGCCTGAATCTATGAGCTCTTTAACAATTTCTGGTCTCTGTCCGGTAACAAAAACCTCTTCTTCAATCTTCACAGTGGCCATACATGGCAAACTTAACGTGAGTAATACGAGCGCAACATTTATTTTCATCATGAAATCCTTCGTTATGCATCCTTAAAAAATCCTACCCAGACTTATGCCGGATGGCAAAGTCTGTTATGGCCGGATTTCTAAATTTAAAATGAAGGTTTATTGTTTATCTAAAAACGTAAAGCCTATTTCGTGAAGAATACAAAGTGAGGTACTCATCAGTGATGACAAGATCAGAGAAGATAGAAGAGTAATCATAACCTAAAGCAAAGGAATCGATGACAGTCAATGTAAGGGGATCAATTGCACGAAGGTAACCATCAAAACTTGCAGCTACGATAGTATCCTTCCACCAGGTCACTGCACTCACTGGTTGTTTAGAGATCTTAACTCTTTTTAATATCTCTCCACCTAAACCCATAATGACCACTTCTCCATCATTTGTTCCTAGAAGAAGTTGTTGTCCCCTTATAAAGGGATGGGCCATGACACTGACATTAAAACTGCGAGAGATAGCACCACTATCTGGATTGATGGCCTTCAGTTCCCCTGATGGAGAACCCATAATCAATAATCCTTGAGCAATAAGAGGATTTAAATCAGCATCCACAAACTTCTGCTGATCGACAACCTTTGTCTCCCAAAGGAGAAGTCCCTCTTCGACTGAAAGAGCACCCACAAATCCGTCAGCAAAACCAATAAAGATTTTATTACCAGAAACGAGTGGTCGACTGGTTCTTTGAAAAGTTGTTGTGACAGGAACGGCACGTTTGTACACCCAAAGAACTTTTCCTGTCTCAGCATCTAAATGAACAATCTGATGTCCACGAAGATAGATAAGGAGTTTATCATTATAAAAGAAGGGAGCACTCTCAATTGGCGCCATGAGATCAATGGCATACTTAAGTTTTCCCGTTAGATAATGACGAACAAATAAACGACCGTTTAGTCCACCATAGGCCACATGATCTTTAAAAAATTCTACAGGTCCACCCAGCGGGGTTTTATCATTTTTTGACCAGATAGTACGTCCAGTTTCTACATCGTAAGCCGTCATCACACCGGACATGCTTCCCATATAAACCAGATCATTAAAAACACGAGGAGCACCCAAACCAATGGGCAAGTTGCCGGTGACATATTCAGGATCAAGATTTTTTGCCCAGTTCAGGGAAAAAAATCGTTTTTCCTGAGCAGGAGCATGAGGCCTAAACTGCCCACATGACGCAAGAAAAAGAATGAGGAAAAAAAATTTCATTGAGCTAATTTTGAAAGATAAAGTTTGGCAAGTTTAGCATACTCATCATTAGGATAATTACTCACAACTGTATCAAACTGAGTTTGTGCCTTCCCTTTTTCACCTTTTAACAAATACAACCGACCTAATTCAAGATTAACTTTTGCAGGTAAAATCCCATCTTTAGTCTGAGCAAGTTTTTCTAAAAGGACCATGGCCTCTTCAACTTTATTTAATTTTTCTAAAACAACTGCCAATTGCATAGTTACAAAAAAAGCACCTACAGGATGTTTTGTAGTGCCAGCAATTTTACGAAGCACTATTTCTGCTTGAGAGTATTCACCTTTTTCATAAAGAAATTTTCCCATCTCAAGAACAACTGGCAACATCACCGGTGTGGATTGAACGGATGAATCCAGTTTTTCAAACTGACTGACTAGTTCTGTCGGTGCTATTTTCCCTGTCTTGGCCTCAGACCATACTTTATTTTTGAATTCAAAAACTTTTACTGAATCATTAAGATCCGAAGAGCGCTGAGATTGTCTCCATAAAAAATATCCAGTGACTCCAACTAAAATGGCCACTAATAGTGCAAAAAACACTTTTCTCTTTTCATAAATAAGATGACCTAAATCTGTCTTATTAAGGGTCTGCTCTAGAGTTTGAGATTGATCGGTAGCTTGAGTCACTTCGCTCATTGGTCGGTCCTTTTGGTACTAAATTCCCTAGAAGTTTAAAATCTGCGAGCAACGTTGTCAAAGATCAAAAGATTTCTTAGACTTAAGTTATGAAACAAAAAATTCTTTTTTTATTTATGCTGCTTCCCTCACTCACTTTTGCTGCGGACTTAAGAGGCCGTCTTGGAGTAGGTGCCACGAATCAATTAGCGACTGATCTACCGGCCCTTTCTTTTAAGATTCAACAGTCTAAAACCTTTGCCCTTGGTGGCCTTCTTGGATTTAAATCAGACGAGGACAACACTCTTTACGGAATCGGGCTCAAGGCGTACCGCATTATATTTGATGAGCCGCAGCTCAATTTTTATTTTGCTGGGATGCTGGCCACGCAAACTTATTTAGATAATGAAGACGATGTTAAAAATGGCTACCAGGTCGATGGAACCATGGGCACTGAGTTTAACTTCACAGGACTTGAAAGTATCGGCTTTAGTTTTGAGTTTGGTGTTAGTCTTCGCACGACCGATCCAGATCATGGAAGATCCATTCAAACCTTGGGTGACAACTTCCTAAAAGCTGCCGTTCACTTTTATCTTTAACCAAAAAAATATGGTGCTAAAAAGCCTTGTCCTCATTTTTTTCTTTTGTACGACTATCTCAGTGATGGCCCAATCGACTGATCAAGTTTTACAAGAGATGGAAGATGATACAACTTTAGGCAGTGACATCTTTTCTGATTTTAATGAAGATCTAGAATCAGCTCAAGTTTTAGAAGACGAACGTTTTTATCGTTACGGCCGTTTTTTTTCCGTTAACCTTGGTGGAGGGGCAACAACTTTCACCGGTAATCGTGGTAAGGCCTACGATGACAATCACCCGACTTTCCATCTCTCTGTTAACTATTTTTTAGATTTTCAAAAAGCTATCACCCTCGGTATTGAATATTCAAAACACACCATGGTTCTTGATACTGTCGTCAATGGCTTCCCAGATAATGGCCCCTTGGGTGCGGTCGTCACAGATATGACACGCGTTTTTGTGGGTTATAAATATTATGTTGATACCACGGACTTAGGTACGGCCATCACATATTCAAATCCTCACTTCATCGGTCGCCTTGAATACTGGTACCAAAGCAATAAATTTATTGATCAACCGTCTATACCTCGCGAAAAAGGTGGCGGTATTGGAACAGGTATCGGAGCGGGATTTGAATTTCCTGTAGTTTTAAAAGAATCTTATATCAGTGTGGAAGGTCTTTATCATGTCGTGAACTTCTTTGATAAGTTCACCCAGAATTACCGCCAGGCCTTCAATGCCGACGGTACTACCGTTGAAGGTAGTACTTTTGGAATTGATGACCTGACAGGAAATGCGATGTCACTTATCGTGACTTATAACTTTACTTGGTAGAGGCAAATTTCTTTTCAACTTTTTTCATCCTTCGTTCAATGTCCGACGAAGTTCTAAAAATCAAATGAACCGGCGTGTTCGTAAGATCAAATTCACGACGGATCCCATTGACTAAATATTTCCTGTAATTCTCAGGAATCCCTTGAGACTTGTTACTAAAGAGTAGGAACGTCGGAGGACTCGTCTTAAGCATTGAAGCATATTTCACTTTGAAACGAACACCGTTGGTTTTTTTAATGACCACAGGGTTCTGATCAGTAAGATTCTGAAGGCATCTATTTACTGCACCTGTTGAGATCTTACGGTTACGAACAACGATTGTTCGTTTGACGGCTTCACGAAGATAATTGATGTTACGGTTTTTCTGAGCAGAAATAGTCACTAGCTGACAAAAACCTAACCAAGGCACATCATCTCTAAGATTTTGTAGCCATTCTTTTTTCTTTTTAGCATCAGCAAAAGTTTCTCTTAAGAGATCAATCTTATTTAGACAAATGATGATGGACTTACCTTTTTCCAAAGCAATGTCACAAAGACGACGATCTTGGTGAGTAATGCCTAAGGTCGAATCTACCATAAAAAGCACAATATCAGATTCAGTAATTGAACGAAGAGAGCGATAAACTGATTGAGTTTCAATAAAACCATCAACAAGCTTAGACTTACGAATTCCAGCAGTGTCGACGATTTTTATCGAGCGCCAACGGTTGATCTGATGAGCATGCTCAAGATTTTCAACTTCTTCTGCCGGCCCATTCCAGTTTTTTTCTATTTCTGAAACGATTTGTTTTTCCGTAAAATAATCCTCTCCTACATTAGACTCATCAAAACTAAAATCATTTGAACCTGTAGGTTCCACGATATCAGCGAATGCATCTTCAGTTGTTTGACCAAACTCTAAATAGATTTTTTTCTCTTCTTCTGTTAAATCTTCCTCATCAACACTAAAATCTACATGTCCTGCATCTTGATACTGTTTGATCTCATTATAAATATCTGCATTATCTTTTCTGAATGGATTTTCTTTCGAACTTAACATCTCAACATCTGGCCCAAAATAAAGGTCAATATAACCTTCAATAGGATCAACTGTCGTTCCAGCAATTTCTGAAACAAGAGCTCGCTGAGCTCCTACTAAACAATTAAGAAGAGTTGATTTTCCAGCATTTGGAGCACCGATAATGGCCACTGAAGAAACGACATCATGACGTGGGGTCACGCCTTTTTGCAAAAACTCCTCATCTTCTTGACCTTGGAACTCACGAGACATTTTTGTCAGACGTTCACGAAGATCATAAAAGCCACGGTTATGTTCAGCAGATACAATCATCATATCTTCTTCATCAAGGCCTAACTTATAAAATTCGTACTGATCTCCTTCTTGTTTTTCAGTGTCAAACTTGTTGAGGATGAGCCAAAAAGGTTTTTTAGTTGATTTGATATAATCACAGATGCCTTTGTCAAAAGGCAAAAACCCTTCTCGAACATCTACTATGAACAATACAAGATCTGATTCATCAATGGCGATTTTTGCATGCTCTGCCATGATATTAAAAAAAGGATCAACGTTGTTTTTTTTACGTGCATCGATTTCTATCTTTTCGGGATAAAAACCACCTGTATCAACAAGAATAAGTTCTTCATGAATGGTTTCCCCTTCATAGACTTCATCCAACGTCATGATGCCGTAATGGCGGTCTCGAGTGACACCTGGCTGATCGTGAGTCATGGCCAAATGTTGTTTTTTCATCAATCGGTTAAAGATGGTACTCTTCCCGACATTGGGTCTCCCAATAAGGGAAACGACCAGAGATCTTTTATTCATTTTTTCCTCCACACACGAGCTGAATTTTGTGTTCGTGGTAGGCCTATCTCATCTAATACGTAATTGTTATTAAACCATTTTGGCGAAACTTTAACGTGGAGATTTAAATGCACCTTCCCACCTGTCATCGCTTCAATTTTTTTACGAGCATTGATCCCTATTTCTTTAATCACTGAACCACTTCTTCCTACAACAATCGCTCTCTGAGAAGGACGGTTAACAAGAATAGAAGCAGAAATGTGCGAGGCACCAGGACTCATATCATCTTTTTTTACATCTTTATATTCATCAATTACCACTGCCACTTCATAAGGAAGTTCCTCTTGCAAAAGACGGAATGCCTGCTCCCGAATGTATTCAGTGGCAAAAAATCTTTCACTCTTATTTGATACGTCACCGGCCGGATAAAGATGTGGCCCACTGATGGCCACGTCTTGGATAGCACCAGTAAGTTCGTGGATGTTATGTCCATCTTTGGCGCTGATCACAAAATGTTTTTCAATGCTTGGGCAAATTTCTTTGAGTTGAGCAACAATGGGAGCAACGTTAATAGTTTCTTTGTTTAAAAGATCGGCCTTTGTGAAGATAATCCATGTACGCCCAAGAGGAGCATCAAAGTTTTTCATAAACTCTTTAAATTCTAAAACCATATCAGTCATGAGGTCCACTAACACAAAGTTAATATCCACTCCTTCAGATCCCATTTGGGCCTGGCCATTCATACGTTTATTGATCTCCTGACTCGTAGAGTGAACTCCCGGAGTGTCGACTAAAACCACTTCCGTGCGATCAATTGTAAAAGCACAATGAAAATTATTTCTTGTGGTCTGAGGCTTAGAACTTACAATTGAGAGATCAAAACCCAAAAGGTGGTTAATGAAAGAACTTTTCCCAACGTTGGGTTTTCCTAATACGGCGATCATGATCGCTTTATTGTGCGGATGTTGGTCAGTTAATAACATATAAAATCTCCTTAAATGAGGTTCTGTTTTAGTGCAAGAGAGGCCAGCTCTTTTTCCCCTGTTTTTTTTGAGGGATAAATGCCAGACCCTAAAAGTATGTCGTTAACCCAGAGTTTAACTTCAAATCCGCCTTCAACGGGTAAAGATGTATATAATGGTAATTTTTTATATTTACCCAAACTCGCTTCCTGAAGTTTTGATTTAGCATCAAATTGCTCCAAAGCATTCATATCAAAGGCATCTGAACGGTAGGCCTTAAACAGGGCAAGGACCCAGAGACGAGCAAACTCTAAACCCTGGAAACGATACACCTGGGCCAGGAGCGCCTCAAATGTATCTGCTATCGTTGCGTCTTGCTCAAAAAGCTTACGTTTAAATTCGCCCTTACCCACAAGGATCAGCTGATCTAGCTTAATTGAGCGTGCAATCTTTGCTAATGAACTTTCATTTACAAGTGAGCTTCTACGTTTTGAGAGACTCCCCTCTTTTTCATCTGGAAAACGATGGTATAGTTCGTCTGTAAGAATCAGTTGCAAAACGGAATCACCTAAAAACTCCAATTGCTCCTGATGAGGAATCTGGTATTCATGAGAAAAAGAAGTATGAATAAAGGCCTTCACTAACTCTTCTTTGGGAATAGTGAGATAATGGGTCTTTTTAAACGTCTCAAAATCTGGGTGTAGGAAACAGTGATTGAGTACTTCTGGATTACGCTCTTCGAGCAGAGTTTGTAATAAACTATGGAAGTGAGGATGTGACATAATCACCTAAGGTCGTCTATCTTGAGTTCCCTCGGGAAGCCTCAAGCAAAATTAAATAACTGTTAGCCATTACTAATCGTTTTGGTTCAATTAAGCAATGCCGCAAAAGAATGAGGGTAGATTTTACGTTTAAAGTTGCGCTAAGTCATTAGATTTTGATTCGAGCATTTGCTTTACGAAGTCTTTCGGCCAGGGTTTTGACAAGAATATCTAACCACTTAGGCTGGCCTTTAAAGATATTATCAAAGGTTTCTTGGGGAATCACAATAAGCTCAGACTCAATAGTGGCCTTAACAGTCGCACTTCTAGACTCTTTATCTAAAAAAGAGATCTCCCCCACTAACTCTCCTGTATAAACATGGCCTAAAATCACATCTTCGTTGCCTCGTTTTTTAGTCACCACTAATTGTCCACTTTGAACCCAGTACATGCTCCGGCTATGCTCACCCTCATTAAGGAGAATTTGATTAGGAGATAGCTTAACAATGTTGGCCATTTAGTGTTCCCCGATGGAAGTAAGATATTCAGAGTATGCTCCTGGATAAAATGTTACTCCGCCTTTATCAACTTCTGCAACCTGAGTTGTGAGCTGCTTTAAAAAATGCCTATCATGGGAGACAATGAGGATTGTGCCTTCATAATTTTTTAAGGCCTCAACTAAAACCTCTCTGGAACGAATATCCAAATGATTGGTAGGCTCATCCAGGATAAGCAAATTACAAGGATTGGTGAGAATCGTTGCAAGAATCAAACGAGATTTTTCTCCCCCTGATAAAACAGAAACTTTTTTATCAGCATCATCACCTCTAAATAAAAAAGCGGCCAGAAGGTTTCTCATATAGCCATCTGATTTATCTTTCACTCGATCTCTGACTTCATCAAAAACTGTTTTCTGAGGATTAAGCACATCCATAGAATATTGACTAAAATAACCAACCGTCACATTAGCACCTATACTGACTGTTCCGGATGTTGCATCAGTCAAACCAGCGATACATTTTAGTAACGTAGATTTTCCAGCTCCGTTAACTCCAACGACGGCCACCCGTTCTAGTCTTTTCACCAGGCCAGTCACATTAGAAAAAACTTTTCTTTCTCTGCCTTCTGGCGTAACCCAAACTTTCATTAAACTGTCCATTTTCACCACATCGTTTCCAGAACGAGGAGGTTTAGGAAATTCAAAATGAATGGACTGATCTTCAGGTATAACTTCTATACGATCAATCTTATCTAATTTTTTTACTCGAGACTGAACCTGGGCGGCATGTGAGGCACGGGCCGCAAATTTGGCAATAAATTCTTCTTCTTTTTTTAGCATGGCCTCTTGGCGCTCTGAACTGGCCACCAATTGCTCACGACGGATATCTCTTTCTTTTTCATAATAATCATAGTTTCCAGAATAAACCGTAATCGTTTTATGATTCACTTCAACAATCTTTTTGACTAATCCGTTCATAAAAATTCGGTCATGGCTTGTCATGAAAACCGCACCTTTAAAATTTCTTAACCAATTCTCCAGCCAAACAATAGATTCCAAATCAAGATAGTTAGTCGGTTCATCCATTAAAATAAATTCAGGGTTTTGTGCCAGGACCTTGGCCAAAGCAATACGCATTTTCCAACCACCGGAGAAGGCCTCCACTGGACGGCCGTGCTCTTCAGGTAAAATTCCCAACCCTGTTAAAACCTCAGCCGCTTGATACTCAATTTCATAACCACCAAGTTTTTCAAACTCCGTTTGGTAGTCTCCTAATTTTTCTAAAAGAGCATCTGAGTACTCACCGTCTTCGAGTCGTTTTTCAATTTTTGATATTTCATTTTTCAAAAACCCCAAACGTTCATTTCCATGAATCACTTCTTCTAAAGCAC